>CALLZX010000110.1 GCA_937858935.1 uncultured Ignavibacteriales bacterium
CCAAAGAGATTTTGAAAATGGAAAATGTAAATAAATTACCAGGAACAAATTCCTTACATCATAATGTACTTTTCTATTATCAATTAAGTTCTGATCATACAGCCTATTTGCCGATACAATATTATGCACAATAATTGATTTTGGGCATGCAACTAGCTCCCATCCTGCATCAACAATTCTTAAAGCATATTCCACCTCGTGAAAATAAATAAATAACTCACTTTCAAATCCGCCAATTGTTTCTAAACCACTACTCCTGATTATAGCACCACATCCCACAAAAGAATTAACTGATTTTTCCAATTCATCAAAAGCGTTTGCAGATTCTAAGTCAAATTGTGATCCTATTACAATATTACACGCAATTATTCCGATCTTATTCTCGCTCATTAGTTTAATAATGCCCATACGTATTGTATTAGTGATCGGATAACTATCATCATCCAGAACCAAGACATAGTCCCCCTTAGCTACTTTAAAACCCTCATTCCAACCAGCGATTCCAATATTCTTTTCAAGTTGGATTAATTGAACTCCAGGGAATTCCTTTTTAACCATTTCAGAACTTCCATCACTGGAAGCATTATCAACAACTATAACTTCAATGTTTTTGTAATCCTGCTCAAAAACTTTTGTTAAAGTATTTCGTAATTCATCTTTACGATTGAATGAAAGAATATTTACGTTAACCAGTGGATTTTCACTCATCGCACATCATTCTTAATTATCATTAGTGTATTCGCCACAACCTGATCCATATTATAATATTTGTACTCAGCTAATCTTCCACAAAAATAAATATTTGATAATTTTTCAGACTCCTTCTTGTATAAAAGGTATTGATATCTATTTTCTTCGGTTGGTATGGGATAAAATGGTTCTCCATTATGTTGTGGATATTCAAATGATAATGTTGTTGTATCAGAATTTTGTTGATTTAATAATTTATGCTCAATTACTCTTGTATAATCAACTGAACCATCAACATAGTTAATTTGTGCAGTTTCCTGAAATTGCTTTTGATTTATATTCTCAAACTCAAACCTGATGGAACGGTAAGGCAGCTTGCCAAACTTATAATCAAAAAAATAGTCTATTGGTCCGGTGTAGATCATTTTATCAAACTTTACTGAATCAATAATGCTTTTGTAATCGGTACTTAATATTACTTCAATGTTTTTGTGAATCAACATTCTTTCAAACATTTTTGTGTAACCATATTTAGGCATAAACTGATATTTATCTGTAAAATATCTGCAATCATCATTTGTACGCACCGGAATTCTTCCGCATACGCTTGGTGAAAGTTCTTTTGCTTCAAGGTTCCATTGCTTTTTTGTGTAATGTTTAAAAAATTTTTCAAATAAATCTTTGCCTACCTGATTAACAATTATATCCTCAGAGTTTAAGATTGGAAATCTTTTTTCTTTTACACTCTCAAAATAGTCTTTTACTTCCTCTTCTGTTTTAAGGTTTAAATTGTAAAGTTTATTTATTGTTAAACTGTTAATTGGAATTGGATAAAGTTCATTTCCAATCTTTGCTAATACCTTATGCTCGTAAGGAATCCATTCTGTGAACAAAGATAAATATTCGAAAACTTCCTTACTATTTGTATGAAAAATATGCGGACCATATCTGTGAACTAAAATTCCATAATTATCAAATTCATCATAAGCATTCCCAGCGATGTGATTTCGTTTTTCTACGATTAATACTCTCTTATTAAACTGAGAAGCTAATCGTTCTGCCATTACGGATCCAGCAAATCCTGCTCCAACTATTAAGAAATCGTATTTCATACAATCAATATTTTATTTTTCTTAATAAAAACAAAAAATGCCATCGTAACAAATATTTCAGTTGCAAGTACAGAAACCGCAGTTCCAATTTCATAATATTTTGGAACAAGAATAAATGATAATATCATGTTTATCATAGCAGCAAAAAATAAGATTATCGCAAAACTTTTATGTTTATTCATTGGGAGCATTGTTTGAATACCTAAAACATTACTCAAAAATATCACTAAAGGAAGCCAAGCAATTACTCTCAAAACTAAAACTGATGATTCATAATCCTTGCCTAATACAATATTCACTGAAGTCTCAGCAAACAGAAATAAAGTAAAAGATATAATTGTTCCTGCGCTCAATGCAACCTTAAATAGTTTTCTATTAAAATTAATGAAGCGTTCATACGATTCGCTTAATAATTTATTTACATAAGGAAATACGCTTTGTGACATTGTAGAAAGTATTCCTTGAAATGCTAACCTTATCTTATCCGCAGCTGCAAAATATCCAACAACATTAGCAGAGGCAAATAATCCTAATATAAAAACGTTTGATGTGGTGTATAGATTGATCCAAACGGTTGACAAAAAGAGATTCCACCCGTTTTTTAATTGCATTTTAAGTAGTTCTTTTTCAGGAAGAATATACTTGATTTGAAATTTGTTGAATGCAAATAGCAAACCAACTAACCCAATAACAAATTGTGCGGAAGTATTTAACCCGGCTAATTTAATAAAATCGTTTTCATCTTTTATCAGAATAAAAACCAGAGCAGTGGTAATTAATCTTACAGATACATTGATTACTAAAATGTAATTCATCTTCTCAATTCCCTGATAAAACCAGAGTGGAAATAGCGCAGTACCAAGGACACCAAGGAATGTTATAAAAAATAAGAGCAGATGATTTTGAAATTGAGGAACAAAAAACACAATTACAAAAAAGAATATTGATGAAAGAATAAAGAACGACACTTTTAAGGTAAAAATAGATGAGAATATTTCATCAATACGTTTTTTATCATTTCTGTTTACAGAAATTTCCTGCGTTGCGGAAAGATTAAATCCATAATCAGTGATTATTGTAAAGTATGCGGCAAATGCCGTTGCAAAACTTACTAATCCATATTTTTCCGGTCCTAAAACTCTTACTAGATATGGAAGTGTAATTATTGGAAAAATATAATTGGCAATTTGTAGAATTGATAATGACGTAAAGTTTTTGAATAGAACTTTGTTAGAATTAATTATTTGATCTATTCGTTTCAAAATATTGCTGCACTATTTTTTCAACCATAATTCCGGATTTACATTCTGTCGTCCGCTCCACACTTCAAAATGTAAAATATTTCCTTCAACGCTCTCGCCTATCTTCGCAATCACTCCTCCAGTTTTAATCTTATCACCTTCTTTAACAAACACTTCTGATAGATGTCCATACACTGTTCTGTAATTGCCTTTATGACTTATAATCAAAACTGTACCGTAGCCCGGCAGCCATTCGACAGCTGAGATAACCCCTTCTGCAACGCACTTAACACTCATATCTCCGCTAGCTCTTATGTCTATTCCATAATTGACTGTTAGAGTTTTTAGTTTTGGATTTAATGATTCACCAAATTTTCTAACAACTTTACCCTTAGAAATTGGCCAATTCAATTTGCCTTTCAACTCAGAGAAAGAAGTAAAATCCGCGGTGGAGAGATCAGTATCATAATCACTCTGCACTACTTCTTTTTTTGTTTTGGTATCTTTAGAAACCACAGTTTCTGACTTTTTAAGTTTTTGTTCTTCTTCCTTTTTTAATTTCAATTCTTCTTCTTTTTTTCGCTTTGCTTCTGCTTCTTCAAACAGTTTAACAATAATATCTCTAATTTTCTGTTCAGATTTTCTTTTATCACTTACACTTTTAGATATCTTTTTTTTATCCTTTTTAATTTCCGCAAGAATTGATTTCTGATCTTTTAATTTTTTTGAAAGTGTTTTTTCCTCAACTTCTTTTTGCTGAGTAAGAGCCGCTTTTTCTTTTTTTTCTGTCTCAAGTTTTTCTTTAGCAATTAACAGACTTTTTTTATTAGACTCAAGTTTTACAAGATCTTTTTCACGACTTACAGAAAATCTTTTTAAATATTCTAATCTAATGACTGCCTGTTGAAATGTATTTGCGTCAAGTATGGTTTCCCACTCTGTATGAGTTCCGTTTTTATAAGTTGCGGCTACGTATTTAGCATAATTTTTTTGGAGAAGATCAATATCATTTTCTATTGAAGCGATATTTGAAACACTTTTATTTATCTCATTTTCTTTTTGTGCTTCTTCACTTCTGAGATTGGCTAGTAACTTATTAACAAGGAAATTTTGCTTACTTATGTTATCAAGATCCTCTAAAGTTTTTTTCTCTTTTTTGTTTTTCTGTGCCAGCTCATTTTCAAGACGTGAAATTTCATCTTTTAATTTAGTTAGTTCTTCTTTACGTGAATCGATTTGATTGGTTTGAGCGTATGAATCTATATTTAATAAAAGATGCACAAAAAGAAGGATGTAGAAAACAATCTTTACCATTTTATGATTGTGGCATCATCAGGTAGTTTAAAATCTATATAAATATTTTTTTTATTAACGGTAATTTTCTTGTAATCAATGCTGATTTTCTGATCATCAGTTTTATTCTCAATTGCAATCTTATATGGAACTGCCACGTTTTCTAATAACTCAAAATTAGAATAATTACCCTGAAGCATCAGAGTTTCATCCAATCCAAAAAGCTGATAATTTGTAATTCCCAATTGTCTAACATCAACCTTATAAATAGTCTTATTCGTCCTTGCAGAATCAAGATAAGTAAGCACATACCGCTCATCTTCAACATAATAGTTATCAGGTGCTCTGTATAGATTGTTAGTAAGATTTACAGAACCGATAAATGCATCAAGCAAATCTTCAAAAGATAAATTGATTCGGAAAATACTTTGCAATGCGTTTGAATTTACGGAGCCAACATAAGCTGTGTTCTGCAATGCATCATAAAACGTAAACTTATCTTTAGTTACCAGGGCTTGTGCAAGTTCAATTCCAAACGGACCCATAATTGTCAAGTAAATTGAATCTGGTTTTTGTAAAACAATTCTAAAAGTAGCACTGTTATCCATCGATGGCGAATTGACAAAGATTGTTCCGCTGCCATCAAAAGTTTTTATTTTTCTTCTATTTGCCTCGAGTTTATTCGTTAATCTTTCGGATGGTAGAAGTTCAAATTCTTCAGTTGGCTGAGATGGTACACATCCGATAAGTATAAGGAGTATATTAAATAGAAACAGAATTATCAAACTAATTTTTCTCAAATCGCACCTTTATCAATTTTATTTTGTATTTCAATTTTGGTTGGATCAAGTTTTAGTGAATTTTTCCAAAGCTCAATTGCTCTTTCTTTATTTCCTAGTTTGGATTCAGTATCTGCTAGATGATCTAACATAACTGCACTCTCGCCGCCAACTTCTATAGCTTTTTCTAAATATAATTTTGCTTCTTTATAATTACCAAGCATAAAATGAACCCATCCAATTGTATCAAGATACGATGAGTTTAATGAATCGGCAGCAATAGAGATCTGAACCATTTTTAATGCACGTTCTAATTGGATACCGCGAGTTGCAAATGCGTAAGAATAATTATTATTTATTAGCGGATCATCAGGTTTTAATTCAAGAGCACGTTCATACAAGCTGTCACTTAATTCATGAGATTGCATTCCATTATAAATCATGGCTAGCGTCCCGATCAATTGAACTTCATCCGGCTCAATCTCTAATGCCTGATTAAGATAGAATATTGCTTTGTCATTATCTTTTAATTGATTGAGAGTGAATCCATAAGCTGAAAGTGCAGTTACATCAGTTGGATTAAGCAAAGTGGATTTCTTTAAATACTTTTCAGCCTCTTCATGTTTTGATTGCTGAGCAAGGGATAATCCTAGAATCAGATTAACATAAAAATCTTCGGGAAAAGATAAAATAGCCTCACTCATCACGACTTCCGATTATCAAAATACAATCCGCCAAGCCTTACCCACGCAGCAACATTCCAATTTGCATTTTTTGTAACAAACTTAAAATTTTCTATCGCAACGGAATCATCTCCCTGACTTAATGCAATTGCTCCAAGATACATTTTTATCTGCCAGTCAGTAGTATCTTCATCAAGTTTGGTAAAGAAAGATTTTGCTATCGGCAGTACCGTGGAATCAGTAATGGCTTTATTAAAATAATTTGCACCAATATTAATCTTTGCATCCAGATTAACATCCGGTTGATCCAACAGGTAATCAAATTCCTTGGAGGCACCTTCCCAATCATCTTTTCCTAATAATAACTTAGCTTTGGTTTCCCGGGCTTCAAGGTCATAAGGCATCAATTCTAAAATTTCATCAACTAATAAAATTCCTTCATCATATCTTTTTGCTTTAAAGTTAAATTCAATTAACATCTTCTTAAGAGGAACATTTGCCGGATCAATTGCAAGTAATTTTTGCAGAGCATTAATTGCTTCATCATTATTACCTAATCTTTCCTGCAGTTCAGCAATTCTTGTAAGTACAGACCAATCGGGGCCAACCTGATTTAAAATTCTGTTATATAATTTTACAGCTTTTAAAGGCTTATCTTTTTCATATAAACGGGCAAGCTTATAGTTAAGCTCAATATTCATAGAATCAAGCTCACTAGCCTTTTCAAGTGTTGCGATAGCTGACTCTGTTTTGTTTCCATAATTATAAATGTCGGCAAGCAGATCATAATATTCAATCTTAGTGGAATCTAAAGCTAAAGCTTTTTGCGAGAAATTTAAGGCAGCAGATAATTTATCCAGATACACATAATTTTTTGCCAGTGAATAATAGAGTCCGGCAGATGAATCATATAAAAGTGCTTTTTCGTATTGATTGACTGCGGATTCATAATTTCCCTGCGACTCAAAAACACCGCCATTAATAAAAAATTCCAAAGCTTTTTTCTTTTGCTGTTCGGCAGTTAAAACCGGCTTTTTCTCACCAGTTTTTTCTTCAACTAACGGTGACGAACCTGAACAACTAATAATAAAAGTTGAGATTAATACAATGGGAATAAATATGTAGAGAATATTTCTTTTCACGACTGTGAATATATTATTGCAGTGCTGTAATAACAAGGCTATTTGATTTTGCGTAACGGCAAATATTTGAAAACTTACGCATCTAAGTAGTAACTTTGCATAAAAAGATTTTTAATGAACACATTTGATCTGGCAATAGCATACGATTGGGCATTTGATGTAGAATTTGTTTCTGCGATAGAAACTATGATGCATCAATTCGGAATTTCAACTTATGTTATCACTTACAAAAATATTTCCGAAGTAACTGAAAACGTAAAGAACCGGCGATTAAACTTTAAATGTTTATTAGACAGAGCTTCTGATGTTGATGATAATTTTATTGAACTGAATAGAATGCTTTCCAAAAGACGTACATATGTTTTTAATCCGTACAAACTTGTTGAGCATGCTATTGATAAAGCAAATATGCATCTGGAGTTTATTACTTCGGGAATTAATGTTCCTTACTCAATAATAATCCCTCCTCACAACCAGGCCAAAGAAATTTTTATCTCGATAGACGATCTTGAATTACTCGGCAGACCATTTATTATTAAACCTTGCAACATAACCGGTGGCGGAATGGGTGTTGTAAAGGGCGCTGAATCTTTAAAGGAAGTTTTGCATGCAAGACAAAAGCATGGCAATGATAAATATTTAATTCAGGAAAAAGTCTATCCCAAAATACTTGATGGAAAAAGAGCATGGTTCAGATGTTATTGGGCTTTTGGTAAAACTATTTGCGTTTGGTGGAATGATGAAACACATATTTATAATCAGTTACTCGAATCAGAAATTGAAGAATTTGGATTAAGAAAACTGTTTCTGATTACGAAAACGATTCATCGTTTAACTCAGCTTGATTTTTTCTCAACAGAAATAGCATTAACTATTAAAAATAAATTTGTGGTAATTGATTATGTAAACGATCAGTGTGATATGAGATTTAAATCCTTGCACGCTGATGGAGTGCCTGATGATGTGGTTTTAGAAATAATAAATAGTCTAAGATTATTTGTTGCAAAAGAAAAACGTACAAACCGATGAGGAAAAAAATCATACTAATCTATTTATCCATAACCGTTTTCATTTTACTTCTTGGCGGATATTTTTTTCTCTACAACATATATGGAAGTGAAGTAAAACGATCGGCTCAAAATTTGTATGCAGATACTAGTTCTGAAATTACAATTGAAGTTATACCGGTTAATGCACTTGGCAAAAAAGCCTGGTTTAGAAAATCATCTGCAACTTTTGAGATTGTTGAAGGATTAGAATTGATAGAAATCATTGAGCGTAATGAAGAATCAGGATTTATAAAAATCAGATCTAAAGGAGAAGTAGGATTAGTTGGAATTAAAATTAAATCCGAGCATTCTTTATTGCCTGAGTATATTGAAATCGAAATCCTAACTTTAACTGTTTAGATTTTAAGGTAACAAAGAAAAATTATTTCTATTTTGCAATCAAGATTTTATTCAATACGAGGAAAAATGAAAAAGTTTGCATTACTATTATTTATTTCATTACTTATAATTCAAATAACCAATGCTCAAGGCACTGCCGGAGAAAATGCTAAGTATGAGTATAGACAGCTAATAGATATGCCAACATCCGGAATTATGGAACGGGGATCAGTGGGTTTAACAACAGAACTTTTACCATTTGGAACTGTAATTGCAAAAGTTGAAGCAGGTATTTTTGATAATATAAGCATCGGTCTTTCTTACGGTGGATCAAACATAATTGGTTCCGGTGAACCTGATTGGTATCCTTTTCCTCCCGGTGTAAATTTTCGCTTTCGGGTAATGAATGAATCAGTTCTTATTCCTTCATTAACAGTGGGTTTTGATACACAGGGTAAAGGTGAATACTTTAAGGATGAAAAGAGATACGGAATAAAAGCACCCGGAATATTTGCCGCTGCCTCTAAAAATTTTGGATTGCTTGGATATTTAAGTTTACACGGAACAGTTAATTACACTGTACTTGAGGATAATGATGGTGATAATTTTATTAATCTTATGGTTGGAGCCGAAAAAACTTTAGGCAATTCTTTTTCATTTCTGATAGAATACAATTTTGCTTTTAATGACAACTCAACAAATGAATTTGGTGAAGGAAAAGGCTACTTAAACATGGGTATTCGCTGGTCTATTGCAAATGGTGTTACGGTAGGATTCGACCTCAGAGATTTATTAGCAAACAAACAGTGGGATGCTTCATCCGCTGATAGAGCTTTAATGATTGAGTTCACACAAAAGATTTAATAAATCTGCAATAAATGTGTGTTTTTTAGTACAAAATAGTTTACTCAACTATACACTTTCCATTTTATCAATCAGAATTTTATTTGAACCTTGATCATTTTAATCCTTTTTTTAAGGCTCGATATTTGCAATTTTGCAAATAGTTGAAAATCAGAGGTTTAAAATGAAAAAGTATAAATTAGTATTATTTGCAATCCTTCCAATTTTGCTCTTAAATCTTTCGGGCTGTTATACCACCGTTGCATCTGGTGAGAGTGATTACGGTGATTGGAGTAGAACAGAAAATACTCCCTATTCAGAAGATGAATATGAAACAACTCCTGATTCATCGGTAAATGATGAATATGCTTACGAAGATGAAGAATATTATTCAGAAAACGAAGGAGAAACAAACTATTATTTCTACGGTTATCCATCTTATAGAAAATACTTTTGGGATTACTATCCTGCAGTATCCATATCAATAGGCACCAGTTGGTATTATGATCCCTGGTGCTGGGATCCCTGGTATCCAAGCTATTGGTATTATCCTTCAGTTTATTGCTATTACCCAACCTATTGGTATCCAAATTACTACTACGGCTATTGGGATCCATATCCTTACTATGGCGGATATTCTTCAACGGTTTACAAATACAGAACTAATGATGGTTATAAGATCAGAAATAATTCCGGAGGGCGTAACAGTGGTAATGGCAGAGATCAAAATTTATATACATCGCGTGACGGAAGTTCAACTTTACGTGATCAGCTAAAAACAAGAGAAAGAGAAATCGTTTCTGGCCGTGATGAAATTACCCGAAATCGCACTGGATTGAAGGAACAAGGAAGAGATCTTACTCGTGTTAACAATACAAAATCATTGGATAAAGTAAATGATAGAACGCGGGAAACAATTCGGAATAATGATGTAACAAAAAACTCCAGGATGAATGATGTATTAAAAAGAAATGAAACTCGTACTAATACTAATAAAGAATTAAATCGTGATACCCGTAAAAAAACAAACGATACAAGAATTAATACTGAGAAAAAGACAAGCACCGATAGAAACAATACAACTATAAATAAGAATAATACTCGCAAGACAGAGACGAATAAAAATAATGTTAAGAAAGAAGGAAGAAATAATACTCCGAACGTAAACAGAACACCAAATACAAATACTAATAAAACTCCAAATAGAAATTACACGCCTCCAACTAATAATACGCCCAGGAATTATAGTCCTCCGACTAATAATACACCAAGAAACAATACATCTTCCCCACCGAGAGGAAACAATACTCCTCCTAGAAACAGCGGAAGCAATAATTCAGGAAGAAGGTAAATAAAATGAAAACAAGAATATTTTTTGGAATCGTTTTTATCGGGATGACAACAATTTTTCAGGGCTGCTATACAATTCTGGATATACCTGAAAGCAGCAATGACGGATATGTAACAACATA
>CALLZX010000111.1 GCA_937858935.1 uncultured Ignavibacteriales bacterium
GCAGGAATGTACAATGTGCAATTTACAATGGACAATGAAAAACAAAGTTCTGGCTTATATTTTTATCAGTTGAAAGCTGGGGATTATTTCGAAACTAAAAAGATGATGTATTTAAAGTAGGAACTAAAAATCAAATTTCTGTGTACGTTTTGTGCGGGGGAATCTACTTTTTAAACCATCAGTTGTCATAACTGCTGCACCCAGTACCCAGTTATTGTACTTTACTACATATTGCCCGATTGGAATTTCTAAATCTTTAATCTTCCATCCGGTTAAATAATTTTTCAGTTCATCTTCATTCTTTAAATGATAAATAAATTTTGTGATATGTTTTTCAAGAACCTGAGCAGCCTGAGAATTAAATGTAATTCTGTCTTTCTTATCAAGTGTTCCGAGTTTTAATCCGATGCGATTGAATAGCCCGATATGTTCTTCATCCCAATCTTTTACTACAAAGAAAATATCTTTACCTCTGAAAATATATTTATAATTATCCAGAACTTTTCGCTCAACGCCAAAATGTTCGGAAATGTAATTTACATACTCTTGAATTTCTTTATGATTACTTTTTACAATTCTGTTATCTGTCTCTCTAACATTTTCTTTTTCTGGGGATTCCGTAACGTCAATCTTTCTCATCTTTACTAAAAAGAAACCATCGGAATCAATTTCCCATGGAAGTATGCGAATAGCTTTTTTTATTTCAGGGTTTAACTGTTTTCCTCCGTGTTCAGTAAAAGCAGAGCGCGAGGGAATTGGTAAAGAGATTTCAAGTAATTCAACAGGATATTTTTCCAAAATTTTATCCAGTACTAATTCATTCTCTTCAATTGAAAGTGTGCAGGTTGAATAAACAATTTCTGCTCCGACCTTTGCCATTTTAATTGCTGCAATTAATAATCGCATTTGAAGATGCTGCAATCTATCAACGTGATCTAATGACCACCAATTGCTTACTTCACCTTTTTTCTGAATTATGCCAAGTCCGCTGCAAGGCGCATCAACAAGTACTTTTGTAAAATGATCATCGTAAACCTTGCTAAGCAGTTCACCTTTTGAATGAATAACAGATGCGTTAATAACATTCATTCGTTCTAGATTGAATACTAGTGATTTTATTCTTTCATTATCGATTTCATTAACTAACAGTGAGCCACGATTGTTCATCATCTCAGCAATTTGTGTGGACTTAGAGCCAGGAGCCCCGCAGAGATCAAGGACAATATCATCGCTTGTTGGATTAAGAATCAACGGCGGCAGCATTGAGGAAAGAGATTGAATATAATAGAATCCCATTACGTGTTCAAATGTCTTTCCTAATCGTTCATTACCTTCAACAATTTTTAATACATTTTCAAAATGATTTACAGGTACAGATTTGATTTGATACTTTTCAAAAAGTAACTGTGCTAAATCTTCTCTTGGAATTTTAGCTGTATTAACTCTAATATATTGCGCCGCATCCTGTTCAATAAATTCCAAATACTTATCAGCAGAATCTTTACCGTAAAGAGATGAAAAGTAGTCGTATATTTTTTGTGATACTTCTGTTGCCAATCTCAATACCTGATAAAATTTAATTTCTGAAAAATTTCATTTGATACTGCGTGAATGTTTTTTCCTTCTGGAAAATTCATTTTATAATCTTTTTTTATTTGAGTAATAAGATCATCTAAATACTTATTATAAGAATCAACTAGTGTTTTAATTATTGATCTATCTTTTGGGAGATAAGTATTCCCATTTCTAGCTTTAGAACTATAGACAAGAAATTTTGCCTCATCATAATTAGCGGCCTGATAAACTGACTCACCATCTGTTGTTATGATTTCATATGCGCCAAAGAATTCCTGTCCAATCACTAATGTTTTAGTTGGAATGGAAATAATATCGAGTTGAGTTTCATCAATAAAATGAAGAGGGAATTGTTTTACTCCTGAAGATTGAACTTTACTTACCCAATTTTCAATAAATAATTTTTCGTTCAATTGCTGCTGTTACCTGCAATAAAATTTTTAAGGATACTTGTCAGGTCGTCAACATTTAAATATTTTTTTACCTGTAATTGTGGATTGCTGCAACCTGAAATCATTGCAGATATTTGTCCGGCTTGATCATGATGAACTGCAAGAACGGGAATTTTTCTAGAAAACAATGCGTACGAAACTTCAAATCCAACACCTAAACTAGGGCCGGAAACCTCAGCTATCATTAGTTTACTTCCGTCAATCCATTTGATATCCCGAGTATATATTTGTTTTGCATTTAATGGTATTGATGAACTGAACTTACTGCTGATTTCCGCCAAAGCAGTATGTCCCATAGATTCAACGATTCTAACAATTTCAGAATAATTTTCGTGATAGGTTGTATTACCTCTAATTGGGCCTGCGCAATAAATTATCATTTTACTGATTTAATATATTTGTATAATGTTGCTCATACATTGGAACAACTATCGATTTATCAAAATTATTTAAAGTTCTATTACGAGCATTCTGAGAAAATATTTCGTACTTCTTTTCATTTGTTAAAAGATCTAAAGTGTATTTTGCCATTCTTTCAACATCACCTATTTCTGCAATAAATCCGCATTCATTATGTTTTACCAACTCGGGTAATCCGCCTACACTTGAACTAACAACCGGCAATCCGCAAGCCATAGCCTCCAGTGCAGCCAATCCAAAACTTTCAGACTGAGAAGGAATCAAAAATACATCAGAAGAACTTAAAATTTCTACTAATGCTTCTTGCTTGCCAAGAAATTTAACATTGTCAGTTAGATTTAATTCCCTTGTTAATCGCTCGCATTCAGATCTGTCCGGGCCATCACCTACAAGTAAAAGTTTTGATGGTACTTCTTTCTGTACAATATCAAATACACGTATTGCATCAGTAACTCTCTTTACGGGACGGAAGTTTGATGTATGGACTAATATTTTTTCCCCGTTTGGTGCAATGTATTTTTTGAATGCACAATCATTTATAGAAATTTTCTTAAACACCTCAGTATCTACAAAATTGGGTATAACACTAATTTCTTTTTCAATTGAATAATTTGTAAGAGTTTTCTCTTTCAGAAATCTTGAAACAGCAGTCACACCATCACTCTGTTCAATACTGAATTTTACAAGTGGAAGAAAAGAAGGTTCTAATCCAACTAAAGTAATATCAGTGCCATGTAATGTAGTTGTAATCTTTAATTTTTTATTTTTTACAATTTGCTTTGCCAGGTATGCCGATGTTGCATGCGGAATTGCATAGTGAACATGAAGCAGATCTAAATTTTCAAACTCGGCAACTTCAATCATCTTACTGGCAAGTGCTAAACTGTAAAGTGGAAACTCAAACAAAGGATAGGTGCTTGTTTCAACTTCGTGAAAAAAAATATTCTCAATGTATTTAGTTAGTCTGAAGGGAAGTGCATAACTGATAAAGTGAACTTCATGCCCACGTAAAGCTAATTCTTTTCCCAATTCTGTTGCAATAACACCACTGCCACCATATGTAGGATAACAAGTAATTCCGATTTTCATTTCAACATTTCATTTTTAGGTTACGTTCAAATATATATGATTTTACATGAATAATGAATATTCT
>CALLZX010000112.1 GCA_937858935.1 uncultured Ignavibacteriales bacterium
GCAGCTATGAGTTGGGTTGATGATATTATAGATAAGAAAAATAAAAAAGGGCATCACATAATGATGCCCTTACACATTCTGAAGAAATTAATTAAAAACTGCTGAAAGCATATCCGACTTCAACTTGCCATTGTTTCATTCCAAGTTCAATGGTTTGTGGAGATCCGTTCAATGGATTTGGCCCTATGATATTATTTTCTAACGCAAACATGAACGCAACCGTAACTTCATGATTCTTTGCGATATCTTTTGAAATACCAAATGTTACGTGATTTTGAATAACTGCAGGTGCAAGAATGTTAAACATTACATTTTCTTCGTTAATTGGATTTTGACTTACTGAATATCCAGCCATAAAATCCCACCCACAGAAACCAGAGAACATAACGCCGTATTTAATAACCAAAATATCTTTCCAACCAAATCCCGCTCCTTCCTCTTGTCCAAGTAATGCTATTTGAAGATTTGGAAGCATTGGGTTTGCTATAGATTTAACTTGACTATAAAATATTTGTTTTACATCAAACATAAATTTCCAAGCTCCAGGTGTAAATGCAAAACCTGCTTGCCAGTTTGCCGGGACATCAAAATCACCGGCTTGAGCAAACAGACCTGCATAACGTTCAAACTCGCTCATATAAACTTTTGATTGGTAAGATGCACCAAAACTTAATTCTTCTAACAATTTGCCTTGATATCCAACTTTAAACCCGAATCCCAATGCTGTTGATTTTTCGTTACCAGTTAAGTTTGCTGGATCACTCGAGTACCCACTGAATGCAATAAGTCCTTTTGCAGCAAATCTTTGCCAGCCAATAATTCCAGCAACACCAATCGAATGATTACAAGCAAATTTATAAGCTAAAGATAGATTACCAAACATTTGTTCTATATTAACACCGGTTCCAGGTGAAGTAGGATCATAAAAAGTGGCTGTGGGATAATCGCTATTCATTCCTCCATTACCGTATAAAGATAACGCAACTGTAAACTTTTCTGAGAGTTTATAATTTCCGCCAAGTGTTGGGAAGAAGAAAGAAGTTTGTTCACTTTCAACTTTTCCTGGAGTTAATCCAAATGCTGGTGGTGGATTTGGAACTCCCAAAACTTCATAATAACGTTCTGGACTGAAATATGATAAGTTAATTTCAAATCCATTATTCAAATTTGAAATGGAAGCTGGATTAGTAATTGCTCCAAGTGAACTTAATGATACTGCAACACCGGAACCGGCAAGTGCTGAATACTTTATACCATATCCGTGACGATAATAACCGTCGGTTGCAAAAGCGTTTTGGAAAATAAATCCAAGCATTAATAAAAGAACGAGAGTAGATTTTTTCATATGTATTTCCTTAGAACATTTAGTTTGTATGATTATACTAGAATAATTTTTTATAATATTTAAAGTTAAAGACTACAAAGCGCTAATTAAAAAAAATTTATATAAATATTGGTAACAGCTAGTCAATTGTTTTCTGCAATCAATAATTATTTTGTGATGTACAATTTCTAACATCGATTTAACCAGCTAACATCCTTCTCTTTTCTTCTTCTTACCGGTGGGAACAGTTGTTTTAGTTTTAGTGGTTGTAGATGTCGGAAGTTTAATAAGTGTTGTATTTTCTTTTATCGATGAATCAGTTTGTGCTTGTCCTCCAAAATAATTTGCGACTTCTTTCATCTTTTCAAACTGAGCTAATTCATCTTTGCTGCCACTTAATGGCCTTTTGGGGAAAAGTACTTTTTCTTTCCATTCATTCAATCCGCCATCAAGAATGTACACACCTTTATAGTTTTTAGATTTAAGAATAAACCAGGCTTGTGAAGAAGTAACATCATCATCTGAGAATAAAATTATTTTTTGATTTCTTTGAAGTTCTGATACCGATAATTGCAGTAATGGAATACACTGTGAATTTGGAATTGTATATTCGTTATATTTTTCCTCACTTCTTAAATCAATTAATTCAAAATCTGCTCTATCTTTTATAATCCAATCTGCTAATTCTGTAACAGGAACTTTATCAGAATTACCAACGGTTGATAATGCAATATCTTTCTCATTAACTTTAATTGTAGTTCCACCGTAAGGATCACCGGCAAATAATGCGATAATACCCAGAACTAACGCAACCCCACCGAGTTTCTGGTTTGTAGTTAAGTTTGAGAAAAACTTTTTCATAGTTTTTCCTTTCCGGTTTTTGCAGCCATCTTCTTTTCACCCCATTCAGCTGCAGTAAAAGCGCCAAGCGCCATTAACACGACTAGAAAAACTACCAATCCATAAGAAAGATTAAAGTATGATGGAATAGTAACACTTCCCATAAATCCTGAATTGAAAAAGTTTTCTATCGACGGAAACATCTCACCAAAAACAAAAATCCCAAAGATCATTCCAAGGACATAAACCACTGCATCAATCTTACCCGTTGCAACTGCAACCATCGATGTACCGGGGCAGTATCCGCCAATAACAAATCCAACTCCCGCAACTAATCCACCAACAATCATCGGGAGCATATTTGTTTGTGTAAGATAAACAAGTGATAAATCAACAAATCCGATAACAGAAAGAAAATACAATCCCAGCATTGCTGTTACAATTGCGGTAAACATAACCTTTAATACGCGCATATTAGTAAAGTAAAATTGTGAAGCAAGTATAGTTGCTCTTCCAAATCCGCCTTTTTCTAATGCGATACCAAATGCAATTCCAATTGCAAAAGCAATTATTAAACTTACATCAGTGCTGAAATATTCAAACTTGAATAATGGTGCATTCATATCCATTGTCTCCTCATAAAATAAGCGGCGGCGTATCCTCCGGCAAAAACCATCATCATAAATGCCCAGCTTCCAAGATTTAGAACTGCACCACCGGAAAGTGCTTGACCGCTCATACATCCACGAGCAAGCTTAGCACCATATCCTAATAATCCACCGCCAACGAAAGCATAAATCAATCTCATCTTTGATGATATGCGTGGACCTTTTTCAATTCCCTTTTTCACTCGATGCGAAATTGTACCGGATATAAATCCACCAACTAATACACCAAGAGTTTGAAAGATCAGCCAATCCATTAATGGATTTGTTGTTTCATCTCCAATGTATTCTTTATAAAAAC
>CALLZX010000113.1 GCA_937858935.1 uncultured Ignavibacteriales bacterium
ATTCGCGTGCTGGAATTGAAACTCGTCCATTGAAACAAGAGAATAAATTAAAATATCCAGAAGATCCGATTCAATTTGTTCTTCTCCCATCTAACGCAAGAAAAAGATATAAAGGTTTGTTGGGTTTGCAATCACTAATGGAGCAGGAATCTGATAGATCATCATTTAATACTTATTATCCTGCAAGAAATAAATCACTTGGCATAATTGCATGCGGAATTGCATTTAATTATTTAATGGAAAATTTTCCCGAAAGAAAATTTCCTCATCCAGTTTTACAGCTTGGTCAGTATCCGCTTCCTTTTTCTAAAGTTGAAAAGATTGTTACCGAGTGCGAACAAGTATTAGTTCTTGAAGATGGATATCCGCTTGTTGAAGAAATGTTAAAAGGATATTTAGATAAGAACAGTAAGATTAAGGGAAGATTGGATGGAACAATTCCGCGTGATGGTGAATTGAATCCGGATATCGTTGCAAAAGCTTTGGGCAAAGAAGTAAAATTTGGAATGAAAATTCCTGCAATCGTTGCAAACCGTCCACCGGAACTATGTGCCGGCTGCAGTCATAGAGATATTTATAATGCACTTAATGAAACGATGAAAGAATTCGGAAAACAAAAAGTATTTTCAGATATCGGATGCTACACGCTGGGCGCGCTTCCTCCGTGGAATTCAATTAATTCTTGTGTGGATATGGGCGCATCAATTACAATGGCTAAAGGTGCGGCTGATGCTGGTGTTCATCCTGCAATTGCAGTAATTGGTGATTCCACTTTTACACACAGCGGAATGACAGCTTTACTTGATTGTGTTTATGAAAATACTTCGGTTACCGTTATTATTTCTGATAACGGAACTACAGGAATGACAGGCGGACAAGCTTCTCACGCAACAGGCAGGTTGGAAGAAATTTGTATTGGTCTTGGTGTAAAACCTGAACATGTAAGAGTTCTTACTCCATTACCTAAATATCACGATGAAATGGTTAAGGTTCTGCGGGAAGAAATGTTATATGAAGGTGTTTCAGTTGTAATTCCCAGAAGAGAATGCATTCAAACTTTAGGCAGAAGTAAGAAAGAAATAAAAGTGAAGGTGGAAGAGGCAATACAATGAAGTCAGATATAATTTTAGCCGGAGTCGGAGGTCAAGGTATTCTTTCTATTGCTGCAGTTGTTGGGATGGCTGCTTTAGAAAATCATCTTTATTTAAAACAAGCAGAAGTACACGGAATGAGCCAGCGTGGTGGTGCTGTACAATCTCATCTTCGAATTTCAGAAAGAGAAATTGCGAGTGATTTAATTCCTGAAGGAAGAGCAGATATAATAATTTCTGTTGAGCCAATGGAATCATTGCGTTACTTGCCGTGGCTTTCAGAAAACGGATGGCTGGTTACAAACACAACTCCGTTTGTTAATATAACAGATTACCCTGATATGAAAGTACTACTTGCTGAGATTGAAAAACTTCCTCATCACATTGCAATAAATGCAGATGAAATGGCAAGACAGGTAAAATCTCCGCGCTCATCAAACATAGTAATGCTTGGTGCAGCTTCTCCGTTTATAGATATTCCATATCAATCACTTGAAAATGGAATAAGGAAAATCTTTGAAAGAAAAGGAGAGAAGATAGTTCAGCTAAACATAGATGCATTAAAAGCGGGAAGAGATTTTTCTGAAATAAATAAAAAATAATGAAGAGTTTTAGCACTGAGACGCAGAGTTGATGAGAAATTACTCTGCGTCTCTGAGTTGGAAACTTTCTTAAGATTTAGCCCAAGCTTCTACATCATCAACTTCTTTTGGGATTGGACGGCCGAGAACTTTGTATCCTGTTTGAGTAACAAGTATGTCATCCTCAATTCTTATCCCACCAAAATCACGATACTCTTCAACCTTATCATAATCAATAAAGTTTTTAAACTTCTTTTTGGATTTCCATTGATCAATTAGCTCAGGAATAAAATAAATTCCGGGTTCGCAAGTAAAAACAAATCCAGGTTTAAGTTCTTTTGCTAATCTCAAATATGCTAGTCCAAATTGATCACTTCGTTTTGTTTTTTCATCGTAGCCAACATACGCTTCTCCAAGATTTTCCATATCGTGAACATCAAGTCCCATCATATGTCCTAATCCATGAGGAAAGAATAGTGCGTGTGCACCGGCTTTAACTGCAGCATTTAAATCACCTTTCATAATTCCTATCTGCGACAAACCGGCCGCAATAATTTTAGCCGCAGTTAAATGTACATCAGCGTGTTTAACTCCTGGTTTAATCATATTGATTGCATTTTTTTGTGCAGTAAGCACTATCTCATAAATTTCTCTTTGTTTGAAAGAAAATTTTCCACCAACAGGAGTTGTACGCGTAATATCACTTGCATAATGAAGGAGAGATTCAGCACCGGCATCACAAACTAGAAGATCACCTTCCTTTAAAACATTTCCGTGATAATGATTATGGAGTGTTTGTCCGTTTTTAGATACTATAGCTCCAAATGAAACTCCGCTTCCTAGAGATAAAGCGATTCCTTCAATTGCACCAGCAATATCACGTTCGATAACACCGGGTTTTGCCATACGCATTGCAGTTGTATGCATTTGATATGCTATTTCCATAGCGTATTCAATCTCAGCAACTTCTTCCTCACCTTTAACAGATCTCTGAACTACAACTGCTTCAATCAATTTTTTTGAAAATTTACTTTTTAATTTATAAGGATTCTCATCAACCAAATCAGCAAGCTTAAGTGTTTGATCACCTCTATAAGTTGGTAAAAAGTGAATTTTAATTTGTTTGCCTGTTTTTGATTTAAGATATTTTTTCAGAGTATCTATTGGTTGAACATGGGAAATACCAACTTGTTCTCCAAGCTGTGCAAGTTTTGGTTGTGGACCCATCCACACAATATCTTCAAGACTAAACTCATGCCCAAATAGAATTTCTTTGTTATCATCAATTTCAATAATTCCAATCATATTTGGTAAATCAAGTCCGAAGTAGTATAGAAACGAGCTATCTTGTCTGAATGCATAAGTATTGCCGGGATAGTTCATTGCTGATTCATCATTGCCGAGAAATAGTAATACACCGTTTTTAAAATTTTTCTTTAGCTCAGCTCTGCGATCTAT
>CALLZX010000114.1 GCA_937858935.1 uncultured Ignavibacteriales bacterium
ATTTATCTCTTGATAATTTTCGTGTCCTTTACCAGCAATTAAAATCACCGCATTATCATTCGAATTGCGAATTGCTTTTTTAATCGCTTCTTCCCTATTCTCTTCAACTTCAAAATTATTTTTTGAAATTCCTTTTTTAATATCTTCTATGATTGCAAAAGGATTTTCTGTTCTAGGGTTATCTGACGTAACAAAAACTTTATCACTCAATTCACTTGCAACTTTACCCATAATCGATCTTTTTGTTTTATCACGATCACCACCACAGCCAAAAACAGTAACAACGTGACTTTTATCTTTTACAATTTCTCTAACAGCCTGCAATGCCTTTTCTAAGCTATCAGCTGTATGCGAATAATCAACAATTACTTTTTTCTTTCCACTTCCTAAAACTTCAAATCTGCCGGGAACTTGTGGAGAAGATTTTATTCCTTCTACAATTTTATTCGAATTAATTCCTAAACTATGAGCTGCTGCAAAAGCAGAAGTTGCATTATATGCATTGAAAGTTCCAATTAATGCTGTATGAATTTTATAATCAACTTTATTGTGTGTGATTGTAAAATCTGTTCCGTTCAAATCGTAAGCAATATTTTTAATTTGATAATCTGAATTATCTGAAACGCCATAACTAACAATTTTTGCTTTTGAATCCTGAATCATTTTTTGTGAACCACTATCATCAGAATTTATGATTGCAAAAGAATTTGGACCTAATCCATCGAATAGAATTTTCTTTGCATTTAAATATTCATCATATGTTTGATGAAAATCCAAATGATCCGAAGTAATGTTAGAAAATATTGCTGCTATAAAATCCAAACCATAAACTCTATTTAATACTAATGAATGCGAAGACACTTCCATTACTGAATATGAACATCCTGCCTGAATCATATCATAAAATAATCTGTTCAGATCATTCGATTCAGGTGTTGTTAATTTTGATTCAACTTTTACATCACCAGCATAATTTGCAATTGTTCCAACTAATCCAGTTTTATAACCTGCGTTTTGCAAAATGTTTTTTAAAATAAATGTTGTTGTTGTTTTGCCGTTTGTTCCGGTTATACCAATAAGTTTTAATTTGTTTGTTGGACCCTTATAGAATCCTTTTGATAATTCAGCTAATGCTTTTCTGCAATCGGTAACTAAAATTTTTGCAATCTGTGAATGAGTTATCAAATCATCTGGAATCGCATTATCATCTTCAACAACAACTGCAACAGCACCTTTATTAATTGCATCCTGAAGGAACTTGTGTCCATCTGTTTTATATCCTTTTATAGCAACAAAAACGGAATTCTTCTGAACTTTTCTTGAATCATAAACTATATCAGCAACGTCCCTTCTCTGGACTTCGCCAGTTACTTGAATAGCATGAACACTATTTAGAAGCTGAGTTAATTCCATTTATAATGATGCTCCTCTGACCCTGTATTCAGAGCATTCAATTAAACAAATCTCTTTACCGTTTAACTTCTGTCCAGGAGCTATGCTCTGAGAAGTAATAATGCCCGTACCTTTAATTTTATATTTAACTCCAAGTTTTGTTAATGCGTAAATCGCATCTTTAATCTGGCAGTTAACAAGATCCGGCATTTTATTATTTGAAGATACTTTTACTTCTTTAATGCTAATTGGTTTAATTTGAGTCTTAGTTCGCTCATCATCGCTTGAATTATCTTCAGCAAATTTTAAATTTTTCATTAAATCCGGATTTAAGTATTGCTGAAATTTCTCAATATCATTCTGAACTATTCTTTCTGCAACACTTTTAAAAATAGGTGCCGCAACTAATCCACCATATCTGCCCTGATCAGGAGAATTCAAAAGTACTAAACAGACAACTTGAGGATTTTCAACAGGAAAAAATCCTACGAAAGATGAATTGTAATGCTGCTTAGAATAACTTCCATCAACTAACTTTTGCGATGTTCCTGTTTTACCGCCAATAGAAATTAATTCTGAAAAAGCTTTTTTCCCTGTCCCGTTTTTTACAACTCCACCTAACAAATCTCTCATAACATCAGAAGTTTCAGTTGATATTACTCTTCGTATCTCCTTAGGTGTAAATTCATAGACCAGCTCATCATTTTGACTAATTTGTCTTTGAATTAATTGTGGTTCGTACAATACTCCACCATTAACTAGGGCACAATAACCAGCAGCTATCTGAACAGGTGTCACGGAAATTTCATATCCAAAAGAAAGGTAAGTTTTTGAGACTTTAGACCATTCATTTGGTTTCCTTAATCTGCCTGCTGTTTCACCCGGCAAAGTAAGTGATGTAGAATTTCCGAATCCAAATCCTCTTAAGTATTTAAAATATTTTTCGTCATCAATTCTTTGAACAAGTTTTGCAACACCGATATTACTTGATTGTTCGAGTATTTCAACAACATTTAAAATTTTAAACGGATGAGTATCTCTAATATTTACTGATTGATATTTATACTTTCCATTTTCAAGATTTATCTTCTCACTAAGTCTGCATAATTTCTGGTCAATCAATGAGGCAATAGTAAATGATTTGAATGTGGAACCGGGCTCATAAGTATCCGTTATAGCACGATTTCTTCTTTGAAAATCATTGTACTTCCAATATTCATTTGGATTAAAGTCATCTATGTTTGCAAGTGCAAGGACTTCGCCGGTATTCGGATCCATAATAACGCCTGTACCTGAAATTGCACCATATTCTTCTACTCCCTTTCTTAGCTCATCTTCCAGAATAAACTGATAACTTTTATCAATTGTTAAATAAAAATCATCACCTGATACAGCGGGATTTATTTCTTCATCATTAACAGTTACTGTTTCTCCAACAGCATTCTTTTGAATAATTCTGGATCCATCTTCACCATTCAAAGCATCTTCATAATATTCTGAGATACCCATTACGCCTTTATCTTCGTTATCCAAATAACCAAGAACATGTGCAGCAAGATTATCGTAATGATATACTCTTGTTGGTTCTTCTTTATAAAAAAATCCTGAATATTTAAGCTTCTTTAATGAAGAGGCAATTTCTAATGATGCTTTCTTCTCAATACAAATGGTCTTCTTTGAACCTTTCATAAGATTCAAATAAAAGGTTTTACTCTTCTTGAATTTCTTTGCGAAGACTTGAGCTATTTCATTTTTATGTTTCTGTTTGATCATTCTCAAATCAACATAAAAAGAAACATCCGAACGATTGTAGACTAATAAAACATTATTACGGTCATATATCAATCCGCGCTCAGCTTCAATTTTCTCAACACCCGTCTGCTGTCTTTGTGCATAGTAAGAATATTCCTCAGCATGCACGATCTGAATATCAACCAGCTTAATCACCAATGCGATAAAAAAGATGAGAATCGAAATAATAACTAATAGTGCGCGAGAGTTATTCATACTTTTCTATTAAAATCTCGTTTATTTCTTCAATTTTGTTGACATCATATTTGATAACGAACGCCGGTTCAATATTTCTTATTAAACCAAGATCTGCTTTAGCGACAGCAACAATTCTTTCTTCAGCGGTTACTGTTTGATATTCTGCAGTAAGTTTAATTTTTCTCTGACTTTCTGATTTAAAAGTTTTTTCTGCTTTGTCTCTCTGCAAAAGAAATTGTTCATATTTAAGTTTTAACCCAACGCTAACCAATGCAAACACAGTTACTATTAATAAAAGTGTTATAAGTAAGAAAATTGCTGGTTTAGAACTTTTTTTCATATTCTTTCAGCAGCTCTTAGTTTTGCACTTCTTGCACGATAGTTATTTCTAATTTCTTCATCAGTAGGTAAAAGCGGTTTTCTATTAACTAATTTTAATCTTGCATCTTTTTTAATCAATCCAAGCGGATCTTCCTTTGGACTTAAGCTCACGATAGTTTCAGCTTTAAAAAAATCTTTAACAATCCTATCCTCAAGTGAATGATATGATATAACAACTATGCGTCCCCCCTTTTTTAAAACTTTAAGTGAATTTTCCAGAAACAGTTTAAGATTACCTAATTCATCATTTACGTATATTCTAAGAGCTTGAAATATTCTTGATAAAGTTTTACGCTGAAAATTTTGCGGAACCAGTTCGCTAATTATTGAAACTAACTGCCCTGTGGTTTCAATCTTCTTTAAAGTACGTCTTTCTACTATTGTTCTTGATATCTTTCGTGAATTTTTCTCTTCACCGAATTCATAAAAAACATTTGCTAGATCTTCTTCAGTAAAAGTATTAATTATATCAGCAGCTGTTACCTTTTTTGTTTTATCCATTCGTAAATCAAGAAACGCGTCACTACGGTATGTAAACCCTGAATCGGGATTATCCAATTGAAATGATGATACTCCTAAATCTGCAAGTACACCATCGTAATTTTGTATTGATTCTATTTTTGCAATCACATCTATAAAAGAGTAATTAAAATTATATAAACTAACTCCAGGCTGATCAGCAAATTTTTTTCTTGAGAACTCAAATGCATCTGTATCTACATCAGATGCTATAAGACGACCATCATCATTTAGTCTTTTCAGTATTTCACTTGAGTGTCCTGCAAAACCCAGAGTAGCATCAAAGTAAATTCCAGAACTATCAGTAATTAAAAGATCCAAGCTTTCTTTAAGCATCACAGGAGTATGATGCTCACTCATTTCGTAGCCATAACTTTAGCTGCTATCTCTTCATACGTTTGCGGTGATTGTAATAAATACTCTTCGTAAACTTTTGGATTCCAGACTTCTATTTTCTTAAGTGCACCAAGTATCAAAACTTCTTTTTCAATCTTTGCATAAGTAATAAGCGTTGATGGAATCATGATTCTTGATTGACCGTCCATAACATCTTCAGCAGCAAATTGAACAAACATTCTGATGAATCTTGCATCATCAGGCTGAAAAGTATTTAAGTTCAAAAGTGATTCTTCTATCTTCTGCCATTCATCCAATGGATACAAATCGATGCAATTGGACAGACCTCTTGTCATCACAAACGTTTCGTTTGCTTCAGCAGAAATATGCTTTCTAAGCTTAGCTGGAATAGCGATCCGGCCTTTAGAATCTATTGAATATGTAAATTGACCTCTAAACATTCTCTCTCTTATTTGGGATAATTCCACATTTTTCCCCACCACAACCCAAAATAATGGAAAAATTTAGCGAAAGTCAAGAAAAACTTAAAAAATATTTAAACAAAAATTATTTTACCCCGTTAATGCTGGAAAGTTGAATTACTGGTTTTGAATAGTTGGATTAGAATTAGTATGTAAACTTTAAAACAATTTTTACTGCTGAGTAAATATTTTCTTATTATTACCAATAATATGTTCTCATTATTTTAGCAAGAACATTAATTAAATAATTATTGAGTGGATATATTATTTGCAGCTTCTATTTCAAAAATCCAGCGAGGTAAACGAATATCTAAAATCTTTACCGAG
>CALLZX010000115.1 GCA_937858935.1 uncultured Ignavibacteriales bacterium
ATTCATCAAAACTTAAATTTATTTTCTGATAAAAAAGCTAAGTGGGTTCTAATTCTTGGGGGTGATCACATCTACAAAATGGATTATCTAAAATTTCTTGATAACCATATTGATCTTTCAGCAGATCTTTCAATTGCTTGTATTGAAGTACCTAAAGATGAAGCAAGTAGATTTGGAATTGTTGGTGTTGATGATAAATATAATGTGCTTTCATTTGTGGAAAAACCAGCTAACCCGCCTCAGATACCTGATAAACCCGGTTATTCTTTTGTTAATATGGGTATTTATGTTTTTAATGCAAGCGTTTTAAAACAAGTTCTTCAAGAAATGGAATCCAAAAAGATTAAGAATCATGATTTTGGTCAGCATGTTATTCCATATATGATTGAAGCTGGATTAAAAGTTGTTGCATATAAGTTTCTTGATGAGAATAAAAAAAATCAACCTTACTGGAAAGATATTGGAACGCTTGATAGTTACTACGCCGCAAATATGGATTTGATAAGTGTTATTCCTGATTTTAATCTTTATGATCCTGACTGGCCGTTAAGAACTTATCAATATCAATATCCACCTGCAAAAACTGTGTCTCACGAAGGCGAACGAGTTGGTAGGACACTTAATTCTTTAGTTTGTGATGGAACAATCGTTTCAGGAGGTTTGGTCGAAAGATCTTTACTTGGATCAAACGTAAAAGTAAACAGTTACTCTTATATCACCGATTCAATAATTATGAATAATGTTACGATTGGAAGACACGCAAGAATTCGCAGAGCAATTATTGATAAGAATGTTATAATACCGGAAGGTTACGAAGTTGGCTTTGATCCTGAAGGCGATAAGAAAAAATTTACAGTAACCGATACCGGTATTGTGGTAATTGCAAAAAATACTGTTTTACCAGAGTAAATTTTCGATACAAATCCTATTTTCAGACTTCATACCCGCTGATTTGTTATATTATAATTAAAAATCAGCGGAATGAATTTTGTTACCCCAAGGCAATGAATTCTAAATTAGAAACTAACTTAAAAAATCTTCCAGCTTCTCCCGGCGTTTATCAATTTATTAATAAAAATGGTAAAGTTATTTATGTTGGTAAAGCTAAAAACCTAAGGAATAGAGTTAGAAGTTATTTTCAGGAAAATCCCGGCTCAGCAAAAACTGTTGCAATGGTTAGCAAGATTGATGATTTTCAGTTGGTTGTTACGGACAGCGAACTTGAAGCATTAATTCTTGAAAATAATCTGATCAAAGAATTAATGCCGAGATATAATGTTACTCTAAAAGACGATAAATCATTTCCATTCATTAAAGTTACAAACGAACTTTATCCAAGAATTTATCCTACCAGAAAAGTTTATAATGATGGTTCTAAATATTTTGGTCCATATACAGATGTAAGAAGCATGCGCGGATCTTTAAAAATGATAAATCAGATTTTTAAGATTCGCAGTTGCAAACTTGATTTAACGGAAAAAAGTATTGCTGATAAAAAGTTTAAAGTCTGCCTGGATTATCATATAAAAAAATGTGATGGACCTTGTGAAAATCTAGTTTCAGCGAGCGCTTATAACGAAATGGTTGATGAAGTTATTAAACTTTTAAAAGGTAAAACTGATGACCTAATAAAAGATTTGAAATCACGAATGCAAAGTTCAGTTGATAATCTTGAATATGAAAAAGCTGCTGAACTTCGTGATAAGATTGATCAGTTAAATTCAATTTCATCAAGACAAAAAATTGTAAACGATGATGAAGAAGACAGAGACATTTTTGCAATTGCTTATGAAGGTAAAGATTCAACTTGTGCTGTTTTTAATATACGCTCAGGAAAACTTATTGGTAAAAAGCAGCTTAAACTTGCAATTGAAGACGGTGAAGAATTAGCAAACATTTATTCTGCAGCAATAAAATTTTATTACGTGGATCAGGTTGAAATTCCGCGCGAAGTAATTGTAGAAATCACACCGGAAGATGCAGATGCTCTTACTGAATGGCTAAGAATGAAATCAAACAGAAAAACAAAAATATTTGTTCCCCAGCGAGGTGATCTAAAATCTTTAGTAAAGATGTGTAAAGAAAATGCAATACTTCAGTTGAAGGAAATACAATTGCAGAAAATGAAAAATCTTGGCAATGTTTCTTATTCTGTTTCTGCTTTGCAGAGAGATCTAAGATTAAAAACATTGCCGAGAAAAATTGAATGTTTTGATATTTCTAACTTACAAGGAACCGACACCGTTGCAAGTATGGTCGTGTTTGAAGACGGAAAACCTAAAAAAAGTTTATATAGAAAATTTATAATTAAGTCCGTTGAAGGTCCTGATGATTTTTCCAGCATGCGAGAAGTTATTGAACGCAGATATACAAGATTGAAGGATGAATCTCAGCCACTTCCGGATTTAATTATGGTTGATGGGGGCAAAGGACAGCTTTCCAGTGCAGTTGAGATTTTGGATAGTCTTGGGTTTACAAACTACAATATAATCGGACTTGCAAAAAGATTGGAAGAAGTTTTTTTACCAAACAATTCTGATCCTGAATTAATTCCCAAAACATCTTCCGGATTAAAGTTACTGCAGCAAGTGCGAGATGAAGCACACAGATTCGCAATTACGTTTCATCGCGAAAGAAGAAGCAAAAGAACAATAAAATCTGAACTGACTGACATAAAAGGAATTGGAACTTCTATTGCTAAGAAACTTCTCGAGATATTTGGCAGTGTTGATTCAATTAAGAAAGCAGCATCCGATGATATAGTTAAAGTTATTGGGAAAAAGAAAACGGAATTACTCTTACTATATTTTAATAACAAATAGTTTTTTTATGAAAAATGTTTTACTGATCATTTTTATGTGTGCTTCAATCTTTGCTGATGATAAAAAAAATACTTCATCAACGACGAATGATGAAGTAAAAAAATATAAAATTGATTACTCATCAATAAAGGATACTCTGTTTACTACCGGAGACTATTTCATCGAAGTAAATCTTGAAACTCAAATGGCTTATCTTCACTCCAGATATGATTCAATTAAATCATTTGGTGTTTCAACTGGAACTGCACGAGTCAAAGATGGAATCGAAACTAAAGAAGGTGTTTTTGCAATTCAATTTAAAGTCGAACGCTGGCATTCAGTCCAATTTGATAGCACACTTATGCTCCACTTTATGACATTTAATTGGGGAGTTGGTTTTCATGCCCTAGCTGGAAAGAGTTACTACAAATACCTTGGAGTTAAAAGATCATCTCACGGGTGTGTTAGAGTGAGTAAAGAAGATGCAAAAGATATTTATACTAAAGTTATATATGGTACTCCTGTAATTGTTCACAAAGGAAATCCTGCTGTATATATTGGATTTGCTGAGTATAACGATTCCGATCTTCAATATTTAGAATATCCTGATTTAAAAAATGTTATTTCCGACCGATTAGAAAAATTGTATAAAGGTGAATACCTATTAAGACCAAAATCTAAACTTTTAATCGATAATAAAAATGTTACGCACGCTGGTTTACCTATTGGCGACGGGACTAAAATTGAAAAAAGACAAATCCTAAAACCTGATTATTTGTTTGTAGATGCAGTAACTCCTGATAATAGAGTTTTCCATAGTAGTGTTTTTCTTTTGAGTAAAGATTTTATACCTTCTCAAATAAAAGGAACTGTTCCAGATTTGGAATCAATATTAGAAAATATTTTGGATTAGTCTTATGGATAATTTATTTATCTTTGCGCATAAGAAATAAGAGTAATAATGCACGGTTTTATCAAATACTTGTCAATTTTCTTTTTATTCTTTATTGCAATATCCTGCAAGGAAAAAGAAAAAGAGACTCCGTTTATTATAAATGGACAGACCATTTATACACTCATTAAAAATAATTTAAACTCTGATGAGAATAGTAAAAAGATTCTTGAAGGACTTTTTACTTTTCAGACGGAGCTAAAAACTTATAATAAAATTGATATTGACAGTATTGAAATCAATAATGCTAATTATTATACACTTCTTCTAGAGAATCAAAACCCCATCTACAATTTATTTGCTATCGTTGATAAAGATTTAAATCTTATTCTTAAAGACGAATCCTTAAATGGCTATCTTAATTTGAATTTTAAGAAATCCGGATCAAGAAGATTTGCAGTTATTTCTGAAGAGTTTAATTCTAAAGATATTATTCAATTAAACAGAATTTCATATTACTCACTCGAACAATATTCATCTGAACTTGTATTCAGACAGTTCACAAAAATTAAAACATCAACTAAAGAAGCAGAGCAAGTTGTTTCGGTTATTTCCGATACCGCAATTATTACAAGTATTTTTTATCCTGCATCAAAAACCAGTAAAACTTCTAAAGATGTTTTTAGTTTTGATGTAGCGAATAATAAATATGTTAGTAATAAAAACTTATTCGACAGTCTCGTTTATAAAGAGGTTAGAAGTCTTAATATCCAGACTAAGAATCCTCAAATAATTGACGCTGAATCTATTCTTAGATTTTTTAACGGTACTGATCCGAATGTTTCTACACATAAGATTAACATTAATGATAATGATTTTGAGATTGCACTTGATTCTACGTGGAAAAAACTTGGCAGTGTAGCAATTTCAAATATTGTTAAACAAAAACTTAACGGATTAAAATTTATTAGCGGTAAAATGGGTGCATCAATTTCACTTGCTGCAATTGCTCCAACAGATTCTGCTGAAAACTATTTTAATGAAATTTTAAAGAATCGTGATGAGACAAAAAGTGTAATGCGGTTTTCGGATAAGCTGATTGACAGCAAAAATATTTATCAGTTATACGAATTTTCGTGTCCGACCAAGAAAATTCTAATGATTCTTGAAACTCCAAAATCAACTTACGAATTAAATAAAGCTCATTATGAAGAAATTATACAATCTTTTTTAATTAAGTGCTGATGTACAAACAATTATTTTTCCTTCATAAATCTGAAAACGATAAAGCTCTTTCCCACTTTAAAGATGTGATATTAACTCATCTTTCTGAGCTTTCCGGCACACAAGTTTATCTTGCAAAGGTAGAAAGTAATTTATTACTTGATCAAAAATTTTCTTACTTCTGTGAAGTTGAATTTGATTCTAAAGATAAAATGAATGAGCTGATGAACTCCAAAACGGGTAAACAGCTCACTAAAGACTTGATGGATTTTCATCAAATGATAACAATGATTTCTATTAACTACGATATTAAAGAATGAATTTATATTTAATAAGACATAGCATCGCTGAAAATATTACAATCGATAAAAAGGATTTTGATCGTGAACTTACTGACGAGGGTAAGTTTGTAATTAAAAAAACTTCTGAGGCATGGAAAAACTATATTGGCAATGTTGATGTTGTTTTAACTTCTCCGCTTAAACGTGCAATACAAACTGCAGAA
>CALLZX010000116.1 GCA_937858935.1 uncultured Ignavibacteriales bacterium
GGAGATTCAATCACAATTTATCTTGATGACAATAATATAAAACAGCTTGATGTTGATGGAACTTCATTTATGCTTTCGCAGAATGAATATAATATAGAAAGATATGATCAGACTTCAAGTTCACAGATAAAAATATTTTTTACAGATAGTAAAATTACTCGTGCTGATTTTTATGGAAATGTTTACTCAATCTATTTTATGTATGATGGAGAAACAGCAAACGGATTGACTAAATCAAATTCAGCAGAAACAACAGTACTGTTTGAGGATAATGAAGTTGCTGAAGTTAAGCTTTATAAAAATCCTGCGAGTGAATATTATCCCGAACAGCAGGTAAGCGGGAATGAAAAATCGTATCTATTACCGCGATTTGTGGTTTTGCAAAACAAACCAACTAAAGAAGAAATGTATAAACTTTTGAATGAACTTAGATAAAAATTATGAGCACAACTTTAAGAAGCGAAAATCTTGTAAAGATTTATAAAAAACGAACTGTTGTTAATAAAACTTCTGTTCAGGTTTCTAAAGGAGAAATTGTTGGATTGCTTGGACCAAATGGCGCAGGCAAAACAACTACTTTTTATATGATAACAGGAATGATAAAACCTGAATCCGGTAAGGTTTTTCTTGATGATGCTGATATTACAAAAGTTCCAATGTACAAACGCGCACGAATGGGAATTGGTTATTTACCGCAGGAGGCTTCGATATTCAGGACTTTATCAGTTGAAGATAATTTGCTTGCTGTTTTAGAAATGACAAAACTTAATGCAGCACAGCGTAAAGAAAAATGTGAATCACTTCTTGTAGAACTTACAATATCGCACATTAGAAAAAGTATGGGCTTTCAATTAAGCGGCGGTGAACGAAGAAGAACTGAAATTGCACGCGCACTTGCAACCGATCCAAGTTTTATTCTATTGGATGAACCTTTTGCCGGTGTTGATCCGATTGCGGTTGAAGATATTATGAATATTGTTTCCAATCTTAAAAATCGCGGCATTGGTGTTTTAGTTACTGATCACAATGTACACGAAACATTAAGCATTGTTGATAAAGGTTACATTCTAATTAACGGAGTAATCTTCAAACAGGGAACTGCCGATGAACTTGCAAATGATGAAGAGGTAAGAAAACTGTATTTGGGTGAGAAGTTTAAGCTGGATAGGTATTCTTAATCATCAGTGGCACAGAATTTATTTCAGATTGATAGATTTTACTAATGATCCGGCTTTCTGTAAACTATCAACTTTTCCAACATCAATCCATTTCAAATCATTACTAACGTAAGCGTGAATATCTTCTGTTGCTGCAATTTTAAGATATGCTTTTATAACCGAGAAAACCTGTTCCTTGGGAAATGATTCAATCAAATGAGGGTTAAGAATATGTATTCCGCTGAAAGCTAATTGGTGCAATTGAACATCATCTCTTACGATTATTTTTTCGTCTTTTTTAACATCCTGCCAGCCGCAGAGAACATTATCATCATTAAAAAGCAGATAACGATTACTTTCCCTATTGCTAACAACAAGAGAGGCAAGCGCATCATCACTAAGATGGAATTGATAAAACTCTCTAAGATTTAGGTTAGAAATTATATCAACATTGTGAACAAGAATAGGGGAATCATCAAAATACTTTTGAGCGTGTTTTATTCCGCCGCCAGTGTCAAGTAATAAATAAGATTCATCAGAAATAAATATATCAGCGGCAAATGTATTTTTATTTATAAAATCTTTTACCTTATCCGCAAAATGATGAACATTTATTACAATCCTCCTGAAATCGTTTTCGATAAGATTTCTGATTGCAATTTCGAGCAGAGTTTTCCCATTAATTTCAACCAAAGCTTTTGGCAGTTCATCTGTTATTGGTTTTAACCTGGTGCCTAAACCTGCAGCAAGAATCATTGCCTGCATTATCTAATTGCCTCTTCTTTTATTCCTTGTTCTATATGAGATAAATAGACATTTATGTCATATTTATTTTTAAGATATTTATACATTTCATCTGCACAATAAACGGATCTGTGCTGACCGCCTGTGCATCCGAAATTGATCATCAAATTTTTAAATCCTCGCTTAAGATATGTTTCGATTGTGGAATCAACAAGTGGATAAATGTGGGACATATAATCATCAACTTTAGAATTCGCTTTTAAGAAATTTATTACTTCCGTGTTACGACCGTTTAGAAGTTTAAAATCTAAATGTCTGCCGGGATTATTTAATCCACGACAATCAAAAACGTATCCGCCGCCGTTATCAGCAAGATCAATTGGGATTTCCCGCTTGTATGAAAAGCTGGTAATTGTAACCGAAAGTTTTTCGTTCGGTAAGATCGGATCTTCATAAATGTTGAATTCATCTGATGTAATTATATTTTCAAATACTTCGTGTAAATGAGGAATCTCAAAATCCAGTTTTCCATTTTCTAATAAATACTTTAGATTTTTTCTTGCCGGTAAAATACTTTTTATAAGATGTACTTTCTTTTCAAACAAACCTCTAAATCCATAAGCACCCATTGCTTGCATAATTCTTATTAGCACAAATGCGTAGTAAGATTTCATAAACTCAGCACGGCTTAATCCATAATCAGATTCAAGTTTATCGAGATAATAATTTAGCAATTCTTCTCTCATCGTATTTGGGATTTCAGCTTTAGCATCGTACAAAAGGGAAGCCACATCGTATTGCAAAGCACCTTTCCTCCCACCCTGATAATCAATAAAATAAATCTCATCGTCCTTTATCATAATATTACGCGATTGAAAATCACGGTAAAGAAAATAATCTGTTTTTACCGAGGCAACAAACTCAGAAAACTTTTGAAAATCATTTTCCAATAGTTGTTCGTCAAACCCAATTCTGCCAAGCTTTAGAAAATCATATTTGAAATAATTTAAATCCCACAAAATGGATTGGAGATCAAACTTTGCACGCGGATAACAATAACTGTAATCAATCTTTTTATCGGCTACGATTTGAAATTTTTGCAACTGAACAAGAGATTTTTTATAAAGATTAATTAGATCCGGTGAAGAATTATAATCAAACTTCTTTTCATAAATAATTGAGTATAAATTTGTATCACCAAGATCGTTTAGTAGATAAACACTATTATCAAGATCAACGTGCAAAATTTTTGGAACATTCAAGCCAATATCATTAAAGGTATTTGAGAAGGACAAGAATGCTTGATTCTCTTTTATGTCTTCATTAAAAACACCTATGACCGTACTGTTGTTGTATGAAATTCTATAGTATTCGCGATAAGATGCAGTCTGAGGCAGCTTTTGAATAAAATCGGCTTTGTTACCGTTCCACTTTAAAAATATATTTCTAATTAGATCAAGCTTAAGATGATTAGCTATCATATTTTAAAATCTTCCTTTAGTAATCCGTAAATGTAGTGATCAACAAATTTATTTTCTTTAAAAACACTTTTACGCTGTGTACCCTCTAAAACAAAACCTGCTTTTTCTAAAACCCTTTTCGATGCTTCGTTACCTTCAAACACGTTAGCAGTAATCCTGTTAAAATCATAATTCGTAAACAAGTAATTACAAAATAATGGCAGTGCTTTAGAAAGAATTCCTTTATTCCAATAAAATTGACCGAGCCAGAATCCAACTTCTGCAGAAAATCGATGAACATCTGTTTGAAGTACAGCACCGATGCCGCCTATTAATTCATTTTCATTTGCAATAGCAAAAAATAATTTAGAATAATTAATCTTTACATAATTTATCCATTTCACCGCGTTCTCTTTTGTATAAGGATATGGAAAAGAGTCCCGCATAAATTTAGATACAGCATAATTATTAGCATATTTAACTAATGCCTCAACATCATTTGATTGGAATTCTCTTATTTGAAATGATC
>CALLZX010000117.1 GCA_937858935.1 uncultured Ignavibacteriales bacterium
ACTTTCCGCTAAAAAATCCGGGAATCATTCCTGCACCGGATTCACCTACGCTTGCAGGCGAAACAGATTTATCTTTATAGATCATATCCACAATAGTCTGTAATAATTTTTTTTCTTCATCTTTTACTTTAACAACAAAATGATTGTCTTGTTTTCTAAAAAAAGATCCACCAAAACTTATTGAAGTATTCATTATTATGTTTGCAGAATTACGCAAACCAATTCCAGCACCATATTGATCTACGACATTATCACCATTTGTGTCTTTTGTTAAAGTAATTGCTGCTTGCCTGAGATCATCCCACGACCATGGGTTTTCGATCGTTGGTGGAACAATTCCTGCTTTTTCAAATAAAGATTTATTATAAAGTACTACTAATGATTCTATTAAAAATGGAATTCCACTTACTTCACCATTTGGTCGAGTTACTGTTGACCAGGCAACATCAAGAATATCATTTTTCATTTCGCCAGATATATATGGTGAAAGATCAGTTAAGTAACCTCGCATAGCATAATCAATAATCACTGAAGATTCATAATGAAAAATATCCGGAACATCTCCGGTTTCAAATGCAGTGATCAGATAATCGTGTGCAGCGTTCCAGGTTCCCTGAATGTATTCAACCTGCATATCAGGGTGCTGATCATTCCATTCTTTTACAATTGATAAGTTTGTAGCAATGGATCTTTCCTGCCAGGCTAAACTTACAAACCGAAGAGCATTTGTTTTTTGTTCACTTTTTCCTTGGGTAAAAAAATAAATCACTGCTATAACAGCAATTAAGAAAAAAAATATTATAAGATTTCTTTTCATTATCCTTTTAATGCTCCTGATACTAAACCAGTGGTTAACCACTTACGCATAAAAACAAATAATATTATTGAAGGAATAGTTGCAATAACACTTGCTGCCGCAAGTGGTCCTGTTCTTGCCTGACCTTCCATTCCAGTGTATCTTGCTAACTCAACTTGCAGAGTAGCCAATGTTGGACTTTTCATTAACACAAATGCAAAGAAAAATTCATTCCACGCAGATATAAAAGAAAATAATGCTGAGGCTCCAATTGCTGGTAGCAAAAGTGGCATTATCACTTTGAAAATTACTTCTGTACGTGTAGCTCCATCAATTACAGCAGCTTCTTCCAATTCAATCGGAATACTTTTTACATAGCCATGCATCATCCATAAAACAAATGGAAGTGACCAAACAACATAAATTAGTGTAAGGCCTACTAGTGAATCAGTTAATCCCATATACCGAAGTAAAACATAAAGAGGTATCATTACAAGAATTACTGGAAAGATTTGTGAAACAAGTATCCATCCTAATATGCCTGTATTAATAATTGATTTATATCTTACCATCGCATAAGCAGATGGGACTGCAATTAGTAAAACTAAAATTGTAGAAATTATTCCAACTATAAGACTATTCCACATAGAGCGAAATACTTGTTGCCCTTCAATAACTGAAATATAGTGTTCGAAAGTTATTTGCTGCGGTAAAATTGTTGGTGTGCCTGAATAGATTTCAGGAGTTGATTTTAATGAGCTTGAAACAACCCAAACCAATGGAAACAATAAAAAGATAATGTAAATAATTATCAGAAAATGAATTGAACTTTTCGCGAAAAATCTTTTTAGATTCATGATTCTTTTCTTTCGCGCAATTGAACACGTATATACATAAACAAAATAACAGAAAGTATAATTACCATTACATTGCCAATAGCCGCCGCATAGCCAATGTAACCGTAACGGAATCCTTCTTCATAAGCGGCTAACATTGGTAATCTTGTCATACCGCCGGGTCCGCCTTGAGTAAGCACCCAAATGATTCCAAAAGTATTAAAGTTCCACATAAATGTTAATGAAATTATTGCAGCTAAAACTGGTTTTAATACAGGCAGAGTAATATGCCAAAATTGATCCCACAAACCTGCGCCATCTATTTTGCTTGCTTCATATAAGTCATTTGATATTGTTTGTAAACCAGCTAAAAGAAAAATTGCTGCTTTAGATATTTCACCCCAAACTCCTGCAACTATAACTGCAGGAATAACATATTCGAAATTTGTTAACCAATTTATTGGAGTGCTGATCAAACCAAAATCATTAAGCAATAAGTTAACTGCACCTGCATTTGGTTCATACATTTGTCTCCATAATATTCCTCTAATGATCGGCGGCGTTGCCCATGGAATTAAAATCAACACAGTATAAAAAGCAACGAATTTAATTTTATTATTTAATAGAAGTGCTAATCCTAATCCGAGACAAACCTGAAGTGCAGTAACAACCAGTGTCCATATCATTCCAATTTTAAATGAACTCCAGAAATATTCATCATTGAATAATTGAACATAATTGTCTAAGCCATTAAATGAAATTGGATCACCAAGGCGATAATCTGTAAAACCTAAATATATTCCGCGCAACAATGGAAACAGAGAAAATACACTAACAAGAAGAATTACCGGAAACAACAATTGAATTTGTCCAATTTCTTTCTTGCTATAGATTGTATGTTTTTTCTTATTAAATAAGTCCATCGTTCAATCTGATTGAAACTAATTATTAACGAATTCAGTACAGAGTTTTATTAATAAATTTTCAAAATCACTATGTGATTTTCCCGGTTTATTTCTTGCCGAAATTATAATAAGATCTTTTTGTGGATCTATAATAAATACAGAGCCAGATGCAGCGCCATGACCAAATGCAATTTCACTCAGACCGTTACCTGACATTCTTGATGTTCCAATTCCCCATTCTCTATCACCAACATTTAATTTTTCAGGTAACATTTTCTCAAATGTTTTTTGTGAAAAGAGTTTATATCCATTGTATGTACCTTTATTAAGTAACATTTGTCCCAATCTTGCAAGATCTAAAGAAGTGCAATACAATCCGCCGTATGTATTTTCTGAATAAGCACTGTTCATATCAAGCGGAGAGAAAATATTTTCCTGAAATAAATAGGGGACAGCTTTGCCAGTTATTTTTTCAATTATTTTTCCGGCTAATGCGTAACCGACTCTATGATATGAAAAATGTTTTCCAACTTCAGCGAGA
>CALLZX010000118.1 GCA_937858935.1 uncultured Ignavibacteriales bacterium
ATTTATCATTGGTGCAGCAATTAAAAATGAAAATGTAACGCCAAGAGGTACACCACGTTGTACAAACCCAAGAAATAATGGAATAGCTGAGCAAGAACAAAATGGAGTTACAACTCCAAGTGAGCTAGCCAATACATTACCGGTAAAAAGAGATTTGCCGCCAAGTATTTTTCTTGTTCTTTCTGGTGAGAAATATGAGCGGATAATTCCAACAACAAAAACAACTAATACTAACAACAGTAATACTTTAGGAACTTCATAAATGAAAAACCAAATGGCGTTTGTTAGATGTGCATCTTTTTCTAATCCAAATATTGAATAAACTAAAAGATCTGTTAGCGTATTAAGATTAAGATAAATCAATATCCAAAACAGTGAAAAAGATGAGATAATTAATATTCTATTTTTCATTTTAATTTCAAGAACAGCTTAAAAATATTTAATTGATATTATCCTGAATCCAATGAATTAAAGTTGATTTAGTTGGAAGTTTTCCACTTGAAATCATTTTACCGTTTATCTCTAATCCTGGTGTAGAAAGGATTCCTGTTTTCATTATCTCCTGCAAGTCGTTAACTTTTTCCACTGTTGCATTGATATTTAATTCCTGCAATGCATCGATACACATTTGTTCTAATTTTTTACAGTTAGCGCAACCACTTCCATAAACTTTAATAATGTTTTCTTTGCTCATTAAGTTTTTAAGATAATATTCATAAAAATTTTTTTTGATTTCATCACGCACTCTACGATAAACAGGCATAACTTCTGCTTCACTTCCAACAGCATCAGCAGGATCATCAAACCCAATATGTAATTGATGTTTAACATTACCAATAAAAACCGGACAGGTTTCTTTTGCATTATCACAAACCGTAATTACATAATCAAAAGATTGTGAAAGATATTTGTCAACATTTTCGGCTATACCACTACTTATATCTATTCCAATTTCCTTCATCGCTTTTACAGCGAAAGCATTTATTTTTTCGGCCGGATTAGTGCCGGCAGAAAACACTTCAAGATTTTCATCAAATGATTTTAAAAATCCTTCTGCCATCTGGCTGCGGCAAGAATTGCCGGTGCAAAGAATTAATATTCTTTTAGTTTTTGCAGCAGCTGTCATCACAACATCCTTTCGCTTGATCAATCGGTTTTTCTGCAACAACTGTGATGCTAAAAATTCCAGCTTCTTTTGTTTTATAATTTTGTAATTGATCTTCACTTAAATATTGCAATAGAATTTCATCTGGTAATAAAATTGTTTTTGTTTTTTTTATTTCGACATTAACAAACCCAGCTTCTTTAATTATATTGAGATACTCATCTTGTTGTACCGCTCCCGCAACACATCCCGCATACATCTCTGCAGATTTTTTAAGATCAGGATGTAACTCGCCTTTAATAACAATATCTGAAACACAAAAATGTGCACCTGGTTTTAACACTCGATAAATCTCGCTAAAAGCTTTTTGCTTATCGGGTACAAGATTAAGAACACAATTACTAACCACTACATCAGCAAGATTGTTAGCAATCGGCATATCTTCAATATCGCCTAATCGAAATTGAACATTTTTATATCCGAGTTTTGAATTATTTTGAT
>CALLZX010000119.1 GCA_937858935.1 uncultured Ignavibacteriales bacterium
TAGGTCTTTCTAAAGAAATTGTTAGAGTAATGATTCATAAAGCTCAAAAACATCCTAAGAAAGTAGTTTATCCTGAAGGTGAAGAAGAGAATATTATTCGTGCAGCGCACACAGTTTACAGCGATGGAATCGCAGCACCAATTCTTTTAGGAAATGAAAAAATAATCAAAAAAGAAATTGAAAGAATTGGATACGATGCAAGTGAGTTCCAAATAATCGATCCTGAAAATTGTGAAAAATGTGATGATTATGCTCAGGCATTCTTTAAGAAAAGACAAAGAAGAGGAGCAACAATTTGGGATGCAAAGAATCTTATCCGCAAACCAAACTATTATGGCTCGATGATGGTTGAAGTTGGTGATGCTGATGCATTGATAAGCGGCTATACTACAAGTTATCCAAATACAATTAAACCTGCTTTACAATGTATTGGTGTAAAACAAGGATTTAAAATTGTTGCTGGTATGTATATAGTTATTGCAAAAAAAGAAACCTATTTCTTTGCAGATTGTACAGTTAATGTCAATCCAAATGCTGAGCAATTAGCTGAAATTGCAATTTCTGCAGCAAGTGTTGTTAAAGCTTTTGATGTTGTTCCAAAGATTGCAATGTTATCATTCAGCAATTTTGGTAGTGCAGCATATCCAGAATCTATAAAAGTTAAAGAAGCAGTTAAGATTGTAAAATCTAAAATGCCGGGACTTATAATTGATGGTGAAATGCAAGCTGATACAGCTGTTGTTCCTGAAATACTTGATAAAACATTCCCGTTCACAAATATTAAAGGCGGAGCAAATGTTCTTGTATTCCCAAGTTTGGATGCAGCTAATATTGCTTACAAACTTATGGCAAGAATTGGGCAGGCAACTGTAATTGGACCAATATTAATGGGAATGAATAAACCAGTTCACGTATTGCAGCGTGGCGCAACAGTGGATGATATTTATAATATGACGGCAATTGCTGTTGTTGAAGCAAACACGAATAAATAATTATTCTAAAAGAGAAGGTTAAAAGATTAATGTACAAAATTGTTGCTGCTGAATTTCTTGCAGAAAATATTAAACGCTTTGTTATCGAAGCACCAAAAATTGCCGCTAAAAGAAAAGCCGGACAATTCGTAATTATCAGGTTGAATGATGGTGGTGAAAGAATTCCGCTTACGATTGCAGATTCTGAAACTGCGAATGGAACAATAACAATTATTGTACAAGGATTAGGGAAGACTACAAAAGAATTAAACTCACTAAACTCTGGTGATTTTATTCTGGATGTTGTTGGACCGCTTGGTAAAGCTTCTCACATAGAAAAATTTGGAACAGCAGTAAGTATAGGTGGCGGAGTTGGAACTGCAATTGCTTATCCTACTGCTGTTGCATTAAAGCAATCCGGTAATCATACAATATCAATTATCGGTGGGCGAACAAAAGATCTGGTGATAC
>CALLZX010000120.1 GCA_937858935.1 uncultured Ignavibacteriales bacterium
AAATAATCAGGAAAATAGAAAGATGTTCGAACTAAAATTGTCCGATTTGATTTATGGATGCAGTAAATTAGGATTGTTTACCATTAAAAAGGTGTAAAAACTCATCTAGTAATTTTTGTTGTAACTAGTTTGTTGCAAGCAACATTTTAAATATTTGTAAATGAAAATCTTCAGCATAATAAATAAAATAACATCTACTCCAAACGCTGCATTCTTTTATACTCCGCCAATTTATGGTAAGAGTGATTCTTATCTATTCTTAAAACCAAATGAAATTATTACAATAAAAACCTTAAGAAATCTGGATGAAAAATTAAATCGAATTGATGATCTTATTGCTGATGGGTTTATTGGATATTCGTTGATGAATTATGAAGCAGGATATTTATTTGAGAAAACACTTAATAAATTTCTACCAAAGAATGAAAATCTTGTACAATTCTATTTTTATGATAAAAAAAATGTTCAAACAATTAAATCAAATAAAATATTGTTTGATTCGTTTGAAACGTATAAGATTAATAACTTCAGACTAAACACTTCTAAAAATGAATTCACGAAATCAATCAGCAAAATAAAATCTTACATAGAAGAAGGCGACACGTACCAGGTTAATTACACAATTAAAGGTAAATTTAATTTTGAAGGATCATATTCAGGATTATTATGTAATCTGGTTTTCAATCAATCCGCACAATACATAGCTGTGATAAATAATAACGGCAAAATCATGATTTCACTTTCTCCAGAGATGTTTTTTGAAATTAAGGGAAGAAAAATCATCTCAAAACCTATGAAGGGTACTGCTCGAAGGGGAATTGATCATTCAAATGATGAGTTCATAAAATATGAGTTGGAAAGAGTGAAAAGAATCGTGCTGAAAATGTAATGATTGTTGATTTGATTAGAAATGACTTAGGAAGGATCAGTGAATATGGCTCTGTAAAAGTTAAGGATCTTTTTAAGGTTGAAAAATATGAGTCTGTTTATCAAATGGTTAGTACGGTTGAATCGAAACTTAAAAAGAATGTTAAACTTTCTGTTGTTTTAAAAAACATTTACCCTTGCGGATCAATTACGGGTGCTCCAAAAATTCGTACGATGGAAATTATTAATGAATTAGAAAAAGAGGAACGCGGAATTTATACTGGTTCAATTGGATTGATCAGGAAAAATAAAATTACATTTAATGTGCCTATCAGAACTTTAACAATAGATAAAAAATCAGGTAAAGGTGAAATTGGTTTAGGAAGCGGAATTGTTTGGGGCAGCATTGCTGAAGAGGAATATGAGGAAACAAAACTTAAAGGAAAATTTCTAACTGAGCCAAACGAGCCATTTGAAATTTTCGAGACAATGAAAATTGAGGATGGAAAGATATTTCTTCTTGATGAACACTTAGATAGAATGAAACAGGCAGCCGATTACTTTCTGTTTTGTTTTGAGAGACAAAAAATTAAATCATATATAATTAAAGTAATTTCTCGAATTAATAAAAGTGATTATCGATTTAGAATATCCTTAAAAAAGAATGGTAATCTATCTTATACGTTTTCAGAGTTGTTTCAGTCCTACAATGAAGTAAAGGTCATTGTTTCTAAAAATAAAATATATACAAAAAACAGATTTCAATATTTTAAAACAACCAATCGTGGATTGTATGACCGTGAGTATAAAAGCTTTAGTACAAAAGGATTTTTTGATGTAATTTATTTTAATGAAAGAGGTGAGTTGGCAGAAGGTGCAATTACAAATATTTTTATTTATAAGAATGATGTAATCTCAACACCGTCAATAAATGCGGGAATTTTATCCGGTGTTTATCGTAAACATTTATTAAAGAACGATTCCAGTATTAGAGAGAGAAGATTGTATTTAGAAGATTTATTGGAAGCTGATAAAATTATTTTAACTAATTCTGTTCGCGGTGAGGTTACAGTCAACAAACTATTTCTAGATGCGAATGAGTTTATTGAATTTAAAATATAGATATCGATCTCCCGACCGATCTGATAATGATTCAAAAGAGTAAAATAATTTATTCAAGGGATTGCAAAAGTACAAAACTGCTCTGAACGGACTAGAGTCTGCTCCCTCAAACAAGAATATTTCTTTTATTTTCCATATTTTGCAATCAAATAATAAATCAACTCAGAAATGTCAAAATCTATAACAGAAACTTCAAAAAGAAAAAAAGAGCATATAGAACTCTGTCTTACGGATAAGGTTGCATTTCATTCAAAGACCAATGGATTTGATAAATATGATTTTATACATGACGCAATGACAGAAGTTGATATTTCCAAAATATCGTTTCAAACAAAATTATTTTCAAAAAAAATAAACTATCCCTTTCTGATTTCATGTATGACAGGCGGAACAGAAGAAGCGGAAAACATTAATCAAAGGTTAGCATTTATTGCTGAGGAATTAAAAATTCCTATTGGTGTCGGCAGCCAGAGGCAGGCTTTAGAAAGTAAAGACAATTATAATTCATATAAAGTTATTCGTAAAACTGCAAAGAGTGTTCCAGTTTTAGGAAATATTGGCGCCGCACAACTTGTTCAATCAAAAAATCTTGTTGATATTTTATCCTTGATAAATATGCTTGAAGCAGATGCGTTTGTTGTGCACTTAAACCCATTGCAGGAATTATTGCAGCCTGAGGGTGAACCAAACTTTGTTGGGTTGTTAAACGGATTAGAAAAACTCATTCAGAAATCTAAAGTACCAATAATTGTTAAAGAAGTTGGTTCAGGAATTAATAAAGAAGTTGCAAAGAAATTATTAAATATTGGTGCTAACGGAATTGATGTTGCCGGAGCAGGTGGAACTAGCTGGGCTGGAGTTGAGATTATTAGAAGTAAAGCAGAAAATGATTTTTGGGATTGGGGATTACCAACATCTTATTGCTTAAAGGAAATTTATCCGTTAAAGAAAAAGTATAAATTTACATTAGTTGGTTCAGGTGGTATCAATACAGCAAATGATTTAGCATTAGCTTTTGCTTTTGGTGCTGATCTTGTTGCGTCTGCCAGAATTATTCTTCAGACATTGATGAAAAATGGAGACGATGCGGTAACTAGATTAATTATAAATTGGTTTGAGTATTTGAAAAAAATTATGTTTTTAACCGGATCAGAAAATATAGCAGAACTTAAAAATGGAAAGATTATTAAAAAGGAAGAATTATTTTGAAATCTGTTGATATAAAAAAATACGTTTCATTTTATGATAGAGAAAGAAAAATTATTGATAAGAAACTTGCACAAGCCTTAAAGGGAAGAAGTCCTTTTTCGCTTTATGATCCTGCATCGTACATATTGGAAAGCAGTGGCAAGCGACTAAGACCATTACTTGTTTTACTTTCTGCAAAGGCAGTTGGAGGAAAGATAAAAAATTTTTACAACGCTGCTCTTTCGGTTGAGATGCTTCACAATTTTACTCTTGTGCATGATGATATAATGGATAATGCAGATTTGCGAAGAGGCAAATTAACTATTCATAAAAAATATAATTTGAATACTGCGATACT
>CALLZX010000121.1 GCA_937858935.1 uncultured Ignavibacteriales bacterium
AAATACCGTGATCGTTCCAGTACTTATACCATTTATCTTCAACTTCTGAAGGATTATATGCTTTGGGAATATCTGAAAAACTTTTTGCGGACATTTATATCTCATTTAGTGAAAAATTTGAGTGTAAATATAAGGATTTTTAGGATGTTGGTTGTGAGCATTATAATATAATAAACCACTTAAGCGGATAACTTGAATGGCAATTATTATGAGAAAGGAAAATAAAAAGGACTAACTAAAGATCTAATTAGCCCTTAATACAAAACTTAAAAGAAATAATAAAAAGCCACAAGTAAACGGATATTGGCGATCGATTTTATATCCTTAATTTTTCCTTTATCTGTATTGTCAGGTTTTCCGTAACCTGCAGAAGTGTATTCCAGTTCTGTGGATATCCTGGTCTTGTCAGAATTAAATTGGATGCGAGGAGATATTCTTAACAGATTATCGATATCGGTTCCTCTTCCAAAATAAGAACCGGCGATATTATCATCAGCACCGAGTGATTTTGAGTAGCCCGCAAATAAACCAAGTTCAATTTCTTTTCCAGTTGATAAATCTATCCAACCGGATAAGCTTTTTAAATCTGTGTATTGTTCAATTCCGTTCGTTGTGTCTATAGATTTTATTGCATATCCGCCAAGCATCATTAAGTCTGCAAGATTACCGCCGTAAGTTCCCTGTGCTTTAATTGTAACTGGTTCCAGATTAAGTTTTAAAAATGCTGTAGCTGCAAAACTGCTTATGGTTTCATCGGTTGAAACATTTTTTGTTGTTACCAAACGCGGCATCAGAGTTTTATAATCAACTGCAATTCCAATAAGATGACCATCGCTGGCAAATTGAATTTGCCCGTGAAGATTTGGAATAACAGCATTTCTTAAATAAGTGGAACTGAAACCGGCTGGACCATTACTTTGAAAATCACGCTGTGTTAGTGCCGCCGCAATAAATTTAAATTTATCGAAAGAAGCTGTTAGCCTTACTTGCGGATTGCGGGAGAATGGATTAAACGGCGCACCGGTGTTAAAAGAAACAGTACCCGGCACTAACTCTGTAACAAACATAGGATGCCAGGTTTGTCCAACTAACAATGATACTTTTTCCCAATCCAATTTTACAAATGCGTGTCTCAATCTAAATCCGTTTATGTCACTATCTGCAGTTCCAAAAAATTCACCTTCCAGAATTCCGGAAGTTTTAGCACCAAAGGCATCAGGTGCTG
>CALLZX010000122.1 GCA_937858935.1 uncultured Ignavibacteriales bacterium
ACATAATAATGTTCTCTTTCTGCTTTCTTTAAAAACCGTCAAAGAAACAGCGCGAGATTTTGGTCTTGAGTGCGTAAAAGAAGGCGCTGAATTAAATGCTCTCGGTGTTTATATCTGGTATCATTATAGTGCATTAGTTAAAGCTTCAAAATTGAACACAGAACAATTAACTCCCGATCAACGTTCAGCATTAATTCTTTCGGCACTTGCTGATGAAGCTTTTGCAATACATTTTCTTGAAGATGTTTTTGCTGCCGGGCATGCAGCAGGTACATGGGGCGACGCATCTCATAGAAAAGGCACACACGATTATTACAATGAATATGGTTTTAGAACAAGTACATGGGAAGGTGAAAACATTGTTTTAACTGGTGATGCCTGGATGAGACCGGAAGATGCAGAGCGTACAGCTAAAGTGGTAAAGATAAGTTTAGAACAATTACTTGATGTGGCAAATGGAAAGCAATTTGCTTTGGTGTATAGTGGTGAAGCAAAATTATTTACTCCAGATGACTTTAACATCGCTTTATTTAATTATATGCCAGCACGCGAATATGATTCGAATCTTGGTAACCTTATTGCCCCTGTTTTTGTAAAAACACCGGTACCTGGTTTGGCCCATGGTTTAGGAGAGCTACCTAGATTTAGAGCAGAGCTTGGACCATTTGTTGGATTCACACCTTCTCTTAGAGGCGCATTAATGTCAAGTGGATTTGGTGAAACACAATCAACTGCTGGCCTTATTGGCGGATTAGAAACTTCATTACGAATCGGTTTAGGTATGGATGGGATTTTAAATGAATCAAGCGACGGACTTGTTTTTTTAGATCTTGGTTGGAGACAAGATGGTTCTTCTACGCTCGGAGTTGTGCAGGAAGAAGGAATAGAAGCATATGGAAATTTATTAGCGGCCATACCCGGAAGATCTGCATATACGGCACGATTGAGATTACCGTTTTATATAATTCCCGGCGATTTATTAATAGCAGCACCATTTTTAATTTTTACATCTCCCGAAACTCTAACACAAATGGCAGTAATTGCTGGAAACGGCGGATTGATTCCCTGGCAATCTGGTATTGCAACTTCTTTCGGAAGGTTTCAATTTGTGCTTGGAAGAGAATTTGGAGTTTATTTCTTCGGAAGAACAAAATCTCGCGATGCATTATTTAACGTATCGCAAGATGAAAACGGAATTGAACAGCTTTATGTTCTTTCCTACCGCTCTACTCAATTTGAATTTCCTTTTCTGGAATATCGTCCATTCCGTTCATTTTCAACTGATCAGAGCAGCGGTCTTTTAATTCAATTTTATGCCGGAATTGATGTGCCGCATAATGTTGAAGTATTATCGCCAGAAAGT
>CALLZX010000123.1 GCA_937858935.1 uncultured Ignavibacteriales bacterium
TTGATTGCTAATCAGATATACCAATCGTAATTTTGAAACAAAAAAAAGAGAAGTTTACATGAGATTTGGAATACCAAAAGAAACTCTTTACGAAGAAAAAAGAGTTGCATTAGCTCCGGCAGGAGTAGATGCTTTAGTAAGAGCTGGTCATACAGTATATATACAAAGTGGTGCAGGAGAGGGAAGCCATTTTAGCGATGAAGAATATCGCAAGACTGGTGCCCAGATCGTCTATTCTGCAGAAGAGGCATTTGCCAGAGCAGAAGTGGTTGTAAAAGTTGCTCCTCTTTCAGAAACTGAAGCAGAATATCTTCAGGATAATCAAACTCTTTTTTCATTTCTTCATCTTGCCATTGGTAAAAGAAAAATTATTGATCAACTACTTAAGAAAAAAATTACTGCAATAGGATATGAGTTAATTGAAGAAGAAGACAGGCTTCCTGTTTTACATTCTATGAGTGAAATTGCCGGTCAGCTTTCCATCCAGGTTGCTGAAAGATATCTTGAAAGTTTTAGTGAAGGTGGACGAGGAATTCTACTCGGTGGAATAACAGGAGTTGCTCCTGCCGCTGTTGTTATTCTTGGTGCAGGTGTTGTCGGTGTAACCGCTGCAAGAGCAGCACTAGGCAGAGGTGCCCAAGTTATTGTAATTGACAAAGATCTAAATAGATTAAGAACTATAGATCTGAACTTTAGAAAAAATGTTACAACAGTTGTAGCAAATCCTTATACAATTTCTCGTGGCGTTAGGTTTGCGGATGTTTTGATTGGTGCTGTTTTAATCAAAGGTGAAAAAGCTCCGCATTTAGTTACTGAAAGCATGGTTAAGGAAATGAAAAAAGGTTCAGTAATTGTGGATGTTTCGATTGATCAGGGTGGGTGTATTGAGACGAGTCATATTACCACACAATCTAATCCAGTCTATAGAATGCATGATGTAATTCATTATTGTGTGCCGAATATGCCGGCTATCGTATCACGAACAGCAAGTTATGGATTGAATAACGCATCACTAAAATACATTCAGGATATAGCAGAAAATGGATTATCAAATGCTTTACTTGGTGATTTAGGTTTATCAAAAGGAGTTTGTACTTATAATGGATATTGTTGTAATGAATCGATTGCTCATACTTTTAATGTTGAGTATAGACGGTTACATATTTTTTCCAGCAATTAATTATTAGATTTTAAGAATAAGATTAGAATTAAAAGAGAATTTGAAATGACATCAACAGAAGAAATAAAAACAAAAAGTCCTGTATCAACAAATATATTGCGTATTTATAATCAAAAATTAGTTAGCTCCGATGAAGCTGTTAAGCATATTAAATCGGGCGATAACGTAATTGTTCAACCAGGCTGTGCTGTTCCCTCGGAATTAGTAAGAGCACTAGTGCGCAGAAAAGATGAACTTGAAAATGTAACAATGTATCACATTCTTATTGTAGGTGATTTACCTTATCTGCAGCCGGGAATGGAAAAACATTTTAAACATAAAGCATTTTTTATTGGAGCTAATGCAAGAAAGTCCGTTAACGAAGGACGATCCGAGTTTATTCCGATATTTTTATATGAAGTACCTTTGCTATTTAAATTAGGCAGAATAAATACAGATGTTGCTTTGCTAAATGTTTCTCCGCCAGATGAACATGGTTTTTGCAGTTATGGTGTTGATGTCGGAACAATTAAAACTCCGGCAGAAAAATCGAAAATAATTATTGCTCAAGTGAATAAATATCAACCTAGAACACTTGGCGATTGTTTTATCCACATAAATAAAATTAATTATTTGGTTGAGTACGATGAACCATTAAAGGAACTTCCACAGGTTGATCCAGATGCAACTCCTGAAATTTTAGCTGTTTTTGATAAAATAGGACAAAATGTTGCAAGTCTTATTGAAGATGGTTCAACTTTACAAATGGGTATTGGCGCAATACCTGATTCTGTTATGAAATATCTGTTTGATAAAAAAGATTTAGGAATTCATACAGAAATGTTTTCTGATGGTATGATTGATCTTGTTGAAGCTGGAGTAATTAATGGAGAGAAGAAAACACTCCATCCGGGAAAAATTATTGCAGGATTTGTTCTAGGAACTAGACGAGCGTATGATTTTATAGATAACAACCCGATTTTTGAATTTCACCCTCAAGAATATGTTAACGATCCG
>CALLZX010000124.1 GCA_937858935.1 uncultured Ignavibacteriales bacterium
ATCATGTTTAAGAATAAATTTTATTAGCGCATCTTCACACTTCATTCAGGCTTTTTAGCAAGCCGATTTTATTTTCCCAATAGATTTGAATTTAAAAGAAAATTATAATGAGTATCATTAAAGAAATTAAGAATAGAAAAACATTTGCAATTATTAGTCACCCTGATGCTGGTAAAACCACTCTTACAGAAAAATTACTTTTGTTCAGCGGTGCTATACAAATTGCCGGTGCAGTCAAATCAAACAAAATAAAAAAAACTGCGACTTCAGATTTTCAGGAAATTGAAAAGCAGCGTGGAATTTCCGTTTCAACATCGGTACTAAGTTTTAAATACAATGGAGTAAATATAAATCTTCTTGATACTCCGGGTCATAAGGATTTTGCGGAAGATACTTACAGAACATTAACCGCCGTTGATAGCGTTATTCTTGTTATCGATTGTGTTAAAGGTGTTGAAGAGCAAACTGAAAAGCTTATGAATGTTTGCAGAATGCGTAACACCCCAGTAATTGTTTTCATAAACAAACTTGATCGTGAAGGTAGAAATCCAATTGAGCTGCTTGATGAAATTGAAGCGAAATTAAACATTAAAGTTCGTCCGCTAAGTTATCCAATGGGAATTGGAGTTAGCTTTAGAGGTGTTTACAATCTTTATGAAAACAGCTTTTCATTCTTTAAAGCAAACAAGCAAAGAATAGAAGATGAAATAGAAAAATTTAATGGTGTTGATGATCCAAAATTGATTGATTATTTCGGAGATGATGCATTAAAACTTAAAGATGATATAGAACTGATTCATGGTGCGTATGAATCATTTTCTATAGGTGACTATTTAAATGGATCAACTGCTCCTGTTTTCTTTGGCAGTGCTGTAAATAATTTTGGTGTACGAGAATTGCTTGATAGTTTTGTTAAGATTGCACCTAAACCACAACCGCGAGAAACAACAAAGGGATTGATAAATCCGGAAACCGAAATATTTTCAGGATTCATATTTAAGATCCATGCAAACCTGGATCCAAAACATAGAAACAGAATTGCATTCCTTCGAGTATGTTCCGGAAAGTTTGAAAGAAATAAATTTTATCATCACGTTAGATTGAATCGCGATATTAAGTTCCCAAATCCCGCATCATTTATGGCTCAGGATAAAACCACGATTGATGAAGCTTTTCCTGGAGATGTAATTGGATTATATGATGTAGGTAATTTTAAGATTGGTGATACAATTACTGAAGGTGAAAATTTTATGTACAAAGGCATCCCCACTTTTTCACCTGAAATATTTAAGGAACTTCATCTGGAAGATCCATTTAAATCAAAACAGCTTAACAAGGGAATTATGCAGCTTACTGATGAAGGACTTGCGCAAGTTTTTATCCAGAATAATGGAAGTAGAAAAGTTGTTGGAACAGTTGGCGATCTTCAATTTGATGTGCTTGAATATAGATTGCTTAATGAATATGGCGCAGCATGCAGATTTCGTCCATTGAATTTTTATAAAGCATGCTGGGTTATTTATGAAAAGGAAGAAGATATCAGTGAATTAATGCGAATTCGTTCACATAATTTATTTTTAGATAAACATAATAAGCTGGTCTATCTTGCTGAGTCATCCTATTCGGTTATAAGTGCGCAGGAAAAAAATCCTAAAGCTAAGTTTTTATTTAGTGTTGAGCACAACACTCAAACACACGAACTTGAGAATGAGGATTAATATTTAGTCATCCCGAACTTGTTTCGGGATCTTATCTGTTAAATAGAAGCTTAAACAAGTTCAGCTTGACGATCTCATTCATAATAATCAATCTTACAACCACAGCCATCCCATTTACGTTCGTAAAAATCTAATCGTTCCTGAATAAATTTATCAGCATCGGCTAAAGAATTAATTTTTCTTAGGATAATTTCATTCTTTAAAGATAGCTCTTGAATAAAGAGTATTCCGTCAAACTTAATTAATCTAATAAAATCAGATAGATGAGTGTCTTCAACTCTTAATATTTCAGAATTAACTAAAACTGATTTAAGCTGTTCTTCTTCAATTATCAGAAAATTTGTACTTAACGCCTTATTAAAAATTTCTTTTGTTTGCATAACTTACCTGAATATTTATTCATTTGATGAATAAACAAAATAAAAGGTTCTAAATAAGGAAATGAATTTATTGTGAGTTAACAAGCAGTACAGGGCAGGGAGCATTATTTAATACTCTTTCAACACGCGGACCAATATAAAGTTTTTCTGAACCAGGCCTAATGTCTGTTCCTAAAACTATTAGATCAAAATTCTTTTCTTTTGCCATCTCTATAATCGCACTTTCAGTATCAGTGCCAATTTCAACTTCAGAAAATGTATTTACAGATAACGATTCACCAAGCTTTTTTAATTCCTCAGTAATCTGATATGCAAAAGTAAACTGTCGTTCTTTTATACTTCCTTCCATATCCAGATTATAAATATCTTCCTTCTCCTCAATTACTTTTAAGATATGAACTTCCTGTGAGATTTCTGAAGCAAGAGCAAAAGCAACCTGAGCAGCTCGTTTTGCTGCAAGACTACCGTTAGTTGGAACCAAGATTCTATCCGGCTGCCAGTTGTCCGAATGGAAACCACTCTGTACAACAATACTTGGACAAGACGACAATCTCACAATGTTGTCAACGACCGGATTAAAAATCATTTTGGATTTTTTATCCTTTTCGGTAGCACCAATTAAAATGAGATTATAACTTTTACTTGCTTCTTCTAGTATGCTTTCAATGGGATTAGAAGAAATGATTACTTTTTTTGTTACTGTAATGTTTGCAAATAATTTTGCAAGTTCGTCTAAAAAATCCGCACATTCATTTTTATTCTGAGCATCAGTAATAGTTAACAAAGTAAGGTCCAGTTCTCTATTTTGAGCTAGTTTTTTTATGATCTTTGCTTCAATTAATTTCTTTTCAAAGTCATCTCTTTTTCTAACTGGCAATAATACTCTATGAACCGAAGACATAAAATTATCTTTGTGTAATTCTTCCTGCCTTAATCTTTCAATTTCCTCATCTTTTGGTTTTACTTTTTTAAGAGTATACCTAAGCATAAACGGAGCCATAATGGAGGTTACAACAGCCATAATAATTATCAGTGAAAATATTTCCTGTGATATAATTCCAAATGATAACCCAATTGTAGCTACAATTATTTGTATTGCCCCTCGTGCATTTAATCCGGCTCCAAAACTCAATGCTGTCCAATGATCGCTTTTGCCAACCCAGCGGGCTCCAATATATGCCCCAGCTACTTTACTCAAAGTCGCAACTAAAATTAAACCTATACCTATAAATAAAAGCTCTGGGTTTAATAAAGGTTCAAGACTTACTTTTAATCCTGCGGCTGCGAAAAATATCGGAGCAAAAATTCCAAAAGTAAAACTTTCAATTCTTTCGATTGCTTCTTTCGGAACCGCAGGAATCCGTGAAAATATTATTCCGGCAATAAAAGCACCAAGCACTGCTTCAAGTCTTAGTGATTGAGCAATAGCACCGATACCAAAACTAAAAAGAATGAGTATTGTTAAAAATTTATATCTACTCTGAATAGAATTTTGTGCAAAGCTAACTACTTTAGCTGCAAGCCATTTGCCAGCAACAAAACTAACTGAAAGAAATAAAACTACTTTTCCAACTGAGATAAAAACATTATGTGCTGTTACAACGCCAAATTCAATCAAACCCAAAACAATTGATAACAATATCCAGGCCGCTGTATCATCAATCATTCCTGCAGCAATAGTTATTTGTCCAATATCTCTGCGGATCAAATTAAGATCAATCAATACTTTAGCGATTACGGGAATAGCGGAAACTGAAATGGAGGTTGCAAGGAATAATGAAAAAACAATACGCTGTGCGGGATCGACAAGTAAAGAATCGGGAATAAGGAAGCAGAAACCAAATCCAAGGATTAGTGGTAAGATCAACCCGCCAATTGCGGTTCCAAATGCACTTCTCGAGTGATGTTTGATAAGTGCAAGATCGGTTTCAAGTCCGGTTATAAGAAGTAAAAGCATTGCCCCCATTAAGCTGACAACTTCCAGTAGGTTAGTTCCATTTGTTGATTGCACTATCATCAAATCAGAAAAAAATGGGGTTGCTCCTAGTAATGATGGACCTAAAACAACACCAGCAAGAATTTCACCAACAACAGTAGGCTGTCCCATCCGCTGAAATAATTCTCCAAATACGCGAGCAAAAAGCAGCAATAGAAAAAGCTGGAAGAGAAGAATAAGAATGTCGCTATGTAATGAGGCTTCAAACATCAAATTTATAATACGTATGATGAATTATTATTGAGTATAAATTGATTTCTACTTTGCAAAGTAATGAAAAGATTATTTAGAATAAACGACTGTGATGAGATGAACACATAAACTTTTAATAACATCCAAAGTGTTTCTCATAAGATTGAATTGGACTATATTGCAGTTAGAATAAAACTAATGCGACAAATAATAATTCAGATTAATGGATAAAAAATATCTCGTACTAAATATAGAACCTGAATATCGGTCTGATCTGGAAAATCTTCCTTGGGATACACCATTAATTGAATGGAATGAAAAACAGGTTAAATTTCTTGAAATTAGAAAAGGAATTTCTAAACACACAGTTAGATTTATTAAGACAAAAGATTTTGCTTTTGCAGTTAAACAAACAAATCCAATAAGTGCATATTTTGAAAGTGAAACTTTTACCAAGCTTTTGCAGAAAGGTATTCACACATTAATTCCCGCTGGATATGTTTTTTATAAAAAGAATTTGTTCGAAATAAATGCTGAGGATAAAGAAAGTCTTGCTTTTATTGTCACGATACTTGAAGCCAAATCGATTCCGCATTCTATTTTATTTAAGTGGGATTTTTCAGAGACGAGCAGAAAATCAATCTATAAAGCGGCGGCAGAGTTATTAGCTAATCTTCACTTTAATAATATATTTTGGGGTGATGCTTCGCTTTCTAATATTCTTATCAAATTTATTAAAGCGAAAGATGATCGCGGAAAAACGCACACCGAATTAAAAGCATTTTTATCTGATTCAGAAACAATTCAAATCCTAAAAAAAATTTCTGAAGAACTAATTAAAAAAGATTTAAAAGAATTTTACGATTCAATAAAATTAATTGGTGATGAATATTCTCAAAAAGAAACTTCGAAATCGATTTCTGTCTTAGAGATTGATAAAAAGTATTTTGAGCAGGAGTATAATACTCACTATACATTATTAGTTAAGTCTGCTGAATTTGAAAACGTAACTGGGCTTGAAGTACAAAAGCATTTTTTCAAAATTACTGATCAATATTCTATTGATTCAATTTTAAAACAGATTGAAGAACATAAATGGTACTTAAGCGAGCGAAGTAGCAGTGAAATTGATATTACATTTGTAGCAAATGATTGGATTGAGAAAATTTATAAACCAATTATAAACGAGTTTAACAAACTTAAAATTTTCGATTACTTTCCTAACACAAATTCTGTAAAACTTTATACAGACATTATGGCTCATAAATACTATTTAAGTATTGAGAAAGGTGAGGATATTGGAATTTATTCTGCTATAAGAAGCTACAGTGAGAAACATTCTGATAAGGAAGAATCAACACTTTCCAAATTGATTGATAAATTATTAAAACGACTTACTAAAATTGTTCCGCCGAACTATAATTTGTGATAAAATGGTAAGCTAATATTTAATAATTTTCGAAGAATAATTTCTGATACATTTAAGTTTTACCTTAAAAACAGATAATAGAATTTCACTTCTAACCGCTATTTAGCTAATTTTGATAAGCAAATTAAACAAAACTTTGAATCACATTTAGAAAAATCAGGAGTTATAAAATGACAACAATAGTTGATGTATTTGGACGAGAAATTTTAGACTCAAGAGGCAACCCAACTTTAGAAGTTGAGGTTTATCTTGAGGGCGGAGTAATGGGCAGAGCAGCAGTACCAAGCGGTGCTTCTACAGGTGAGCACGAAGCCGTTGAATTAAGAGATGGCGATAAATCACGTTATAACGGAAAAGGTGTTCTTAAAGCGGTTGAAAATGTAAACGAAAAAATAGCTGATGAGTTAATTGATTTTGACGCAACAGAGCAGGTTGAAATTGATAATTTGTTAATCGAATTAGATGGAACAGAAAACAAAGGTAACCTTGGCGCAAACGCAATGTTAGGTGTTTCACTTGCTTGTGCAAGAGCTTCTGCAGAGTTTTTTGGATTACCACTTTACCGATACATTGGCGGAGTAAATGCTCGAACACTTCCTGTTCCAATGATGAATATTCTTAACGGCGGTAAACATGCTGATAACAATGTTGACTTTTAGGGATTTTTTGTTATGCCGATCGGTGCTCCAAGTTTTAAAGAAGCTTTAAGAATGGGCGCAGAAACTTTTCATGCTTTAAAATCTGTGCTTAGTAAAAAAGGTTATAATACTGCTGTTGGTGATGAGGGTGGATTTGCACCAAATTTAAAATCAAATGAAGAAGCAATTGAAGTAATTCTTGAAGCTATAGAAAAAACCGGATATAAAGTTGGAACTGATATCGGTATAGCACTTGATCCGGCAGCTAGTGAATTCTTTATCAAAGAAAAAAATGCTTATCACTTATTTAAGTCAGCTCCTAACCAGATGATACCAATTGAGAAAATGGTTGATTATTGGGCTGGTTGGGCAAAACAATATCCAATTGTTTCTATTGAAGACGGATTAGCTGAAGATGATTGGGATGGCTGGAAATTAATGACAGAAAAACTTGGCGGCAAAATTCAGCTTGTTGGTGATGATTTATTTGTAACCAATACAAATCGTTTGGCAAAAGGAATTGATCTTGGTGTTGCAAACTCAATACTAATAAAAGTAAATCAAATAGGAACATTAACAGAAACACTTGATGCAATTGAACTTGCAAAAATTAATGGTTACACAAGTGTTATCAGTCATCGTTCCGGTGAAACTGAAGATACAACAATCGCTGATATCGCCGTTGCTACAAATGCAGGACAAATTAAAACCGGTTCAGCTTCAAGAACTGATCGTATTGCAAAATACAATCAGCTTTTAAGAATTGAAGATGAGTTGGATACAACAGGAATTTTTCCTGGTGTAGCTGCGTTAAATTACAACGGTTAATTTTTTATTCGCCCGATTGTTTTTCAATCGGGCATTTTTGTCTCAAAACAGTTTTAAACAAATAATGCATTTCTTAATCATTAGAGATCAAAATGAAAAACAATCACATTGAGAATTGTAAATCACTAATCAAAAAAAATAAAATTGAGTTTATAGATTTAAAAGCAATTGATCTTACAGGCAGATTACATCACATTACACTGCCGGTTTATCCTAACATTCTAGAAAAATTATTAAGCGAAGGTGTTGGATTTGATGGATCAAGTTATGGATTTCTAAAAGTAGAAAACAGTGATATGATAATGATTCCAGATCTTTCAACTGCAAAGTTAGATCCATTTCGTGATGCTCCAACTCTAACATTTTATTCACACATAGTGCTAACAGATGAAAAGCGAAGTCCTTTTAATCAGGATGGAAGATATCTGGCAAAAAAGGCTGAAGAACTTTTAAAGAAAACTACCGGTGCGGATAGATCCTGGTGGGGACCGGAATTTGAGTTTTATATTTTTTCTAAAGTTGAATATGATACTCGTACTGCATCATCATATTATCGTGTGGAACATGCAGAAGAATTTTATAAGAAGGCTTATCACGCAGCAAATCCATTTGATGAGTATGACGATTTTCGTGATGAAGCTTGTAAACTTTTAAAAGCTCAAGGTATTAATGTTAAATATCATCATCACGAAGTTGGTGAAAGAGGACAGCAGGAAATAGAAACTTACTTTAGTGATCTATTAACTACGGCTGATAACATCATTACTGCAAAATATATTCTCTTCAACTTTGCAAAACAAAAAGGTTTGTTCATCACTTTTATGCCAAAGCCAATGTATCAACAAGCAGGCAATGGAATGCATTTACATTTATATCTAACAAAAAATGGTAAAAATGCTTTCTACAAAAAAGGTGAATATGGAAATGTAAATGAACTTGGCAGATATTTTATAGGTGGAATGTTAAAACATGGTCCGGCACTTTCTGCTTTTACAAATCCGAGTACAAATTCTTATAAAAGATTAGTGCCAGGATTCGAGGCTCCAGTTGCGTTAACTTATGGACAAGGAAATCGTGCGAGTGCAATAAGAATTCCAAAGTATGTTTCTAATCCAGATGAAACACGGTTCGAATATCGACCACCAGATGCAACTGCAAATCCATACTTATGTACAGTTGCAATGCTTCTTGCCGGAATAGATGGAGTTGTAAATAAAATTGATCCCGTTAAAGAAGGTTACGGACCAATTGATAAAAATTTTCTTGATCCGGGTTTCAATGAAAAGATACATTTTCTTCCAAGAAATTTAGCTGAAGCTTTGGATGCATTGGCTGCCGATAATGATTTCTTAAAACGCGGCGGAATTTTTACTGACGAGTTATTAACTCAATGGGTAAAGACAAAGACCGAAGAGATAAATGCTATCGGTACAATGCCTCATCCGTTTGAATATAAAATGTATTTTAATCTATAGTATGTGAATAGGGAAGGATTGATTAATTCTTCCCTAGTATTATAACTTCAAAAATTTATCATTCTTAAAACTTTTCTTTACACTTTGCAGGTATGAATTATTTAGGTGAATTAAGTGCATTATTAACTGCTGTCCTTTGGTCAGGAACCTCTATAGCCTTTTCATCCGCGGCAGCAAAAATCGGCTCAGTTCAACTTAATATTAACAGAATGATATTTGCTTCAGTATTTCTAATCTCTACAATATTTTTAATGGGTTACAAATTTGATTTAACCAATTCGCAGTTTACAAATCTTATAATAAGCGGAATAATTGGTTTGGTTATCGGTGATTCATTTCTATTTAAAAGTTATCAAATGATCGGTGCGAGAATTAGCATGCTATTAATGGCACTTTCTCCTGCATTGTCTGCAATTCTTGCTTTTATTTTTCTAAATGAAACGATTTCTTTTCTTGGAATTATAGGGATATTGATTACAATTTCTGGAATCGCTTTGGTTGTGCTTGAGCGAAATGCAAATTCAAAATATCATATTACAACTCTAGGAATTGTATATGGATTACTTGGCGCAATGGGACAAGCCGGAGGATTGATCTTTGCAAAGTTCGCATTTAATGAAGGACATATTACAGGATTTATAGCAACATTTATTAGAGTATTTTCTTCGGTTATTATTTTTCTTCCAATAATGATGTTGTTAAGAAAATATAAAAATCCATATAAATTATTTAATAAAGATAAGTCTGCATTGGGAGTAACTTTAATTGGAACGATCCTTGGTCCGTTTTTAGGAATTACATTCAGTCTTATTGCAGTGGAAAATACCAAAGTTGGAATTGCTGCAACGCTAATGTCCACAATGCCAATAATTATGCTGCCTATGGTTAAATATATTTATAAAGAAAAATTAACTTGGAGAGCAATAACAGGCGCAGTAATCGCAGTACTTGGAGTTGGATTAATTTTTTTAAGATGAACTAATTTAGAAGTTTAAAATCTGTCATTTCCGTTGAATAAATTTTCCATGAATCACCGTCTTTTTTTAATGTATGAATTCCTCTTGATTGATTATTTTTAAACTCAGGACCTTTTAGTTTTGTTGTGATCTGAACAAACTCAATTTTTGCTTTAGAATCATTATGCTCAAGAACTTTCATACTCACGATTTTATAATTAAGATCATACATATCAAAAAGTTGTTTTATCATTGTATCTGAAACTTGATAAGCAGGGCTATCTTTATGAATTGTGTTCATTGCTTCTTCATATTTTTCTTCATTCATATATTTAACGTTGGCCTCAACAACTGATTCGGGTGTGTAATAATCTTCTTCGCTTGAACAAGCAAATACGCACAGACTAAGTAGTATTGAAAGTGACAATATTGATTTCATAATATCCTAAAAATGTTGGTCCGATATATTTTGGAAAAATCTAGAAATTAATCAGATTCTGTAAGTAGCTCTTTTAGAATTATTCTGCTGCCAACAATAGAAAGTTCAATTATTTTTTTACCCTGAATAAAACTTAGTTTTTTTGCCTTATAATTAGGTTCAAAAATTTCTTGTGTCTCAACTTTTATTTCACCGCTATTTTTGTAATTATCAAGTAATTGAATAATTTGTTCAAATATCTGGCTGTGGCTGTCATTAACTGAAGTTCCCCAGTTTTTATCAATAGAGATAAGTTTTTTTGAATCATTAAATCTTATAGCACCATAAAGGTAACTTTTTTTATCGGAATCCCAAATTGAAAAAAGATGTTCATCATTATAATCTTCTTCAACATAAAGTGATTTATCAAGTATATCAAGAACCGCTTCTTTATCAGTTCCTAATTTAAGATCAATTTTAGCAAGCGTGAGCATTTGCTCTTGCCCAAAAGTTGAACCCAAAAGAAGAATGAATGCTATTATTATTTTATTCATTACTATTCCAAAATAATGTTAAAAATTGTTCAATGAATAATCATTAAAATCAATAAGGATATTGCTCAAATATTCATTTCATTTTTTACTTCAGCAAATTTTTGTACTGCAAAATCTAAATCTTCTTTAGAGTGAGCTGCAGAGATTTGTACTCTTATTCTTGCTGTACCTTTTGGTACTACCGGAAAGAAAAACCCAACAACATAAACACCCTTCTCTAACATTTTTGCTGCCATTGTTTGCGCAAGTACAGCATCGCCGAGCATAATAGGTACAATAGGATGAACACCATCTTTAATATTGAATCCTGCTGCTTTAATCTTTTCTCTAAAATATTTTGTATTGTTTTCAAGTTTATCACGTAAATGTGTCGTTGCGCTTAGCATCTCAAAAACTTTTAATGATGCAGCAACAATGTTTGGTGCAACTGTGTTTGAAAATAAGTATGGCCGTGAACGTTGACGAAGCAAATCAACAATTTCTTTTCTCGCCGATGTGTATCCGCCGCTTGCACCCCCGAGAGCTTTTCCAAGTGTTCCTGTTATAATATCTATTCTTCCCATAACTCCGTTATGTTCGTGAGTTCCTCTTCCGTGTTTACCCATAAACCCAACTGCATGGGAATCATCCACCATTACCATTGCACCATATTTTTCTGCAATATCACAAATGTTATTTAAAGGAGCTATAAATCCATCCATAGAAAAAACACCATC
>CALLZX010000125.1 GCA_937858935.1 uncultured Ignavibacteriales bacterium
TTGTGCTTGGATTAAATGGGTTGGGATAGTTTTGGGAAAGACTGTATTCAGTGACTGCAGAAAAATCATCAACATCACTTACGGTTCCATTTGTAAAATTGGTATTAAAATAACTTTGGACATTCTGAGCATAATTCCTCGCTACTGATATCGAATTTAATGCACTGCTTCCTTGTCCAACAACATATCCAACCCAAATATCAATTGGTTTATTTGCTTCAAGTGTGAACTTGCCTGTGCTAACTATATTTCTTAAATCACCTGCAACAGTTTCAATCCATCCAATATTAGAAACAGGGTCACCAGAAAACCATAGATAAGGATTAACTCCAGAACAATTTACTCCACCATTTACAGTTCCGAATGTAAATGTACAAGGATTTATAATTCCTCCGGTTCGATTTAACCCATTTAAATAATTAGCAGCTTCTAAAAAATTACTTGGATCATTAAGTGTTGGATCACCACCCACTAACATTGTATTAGAGCTTACTCCTAAATTTTTTGCCCCAGGATAGGATTGTGTATTAAATAGATTTCCTTTGCGATTATATGCAGTATCTAAAGGTGTATCAATTCCCAACTCAAATGTGTTGTTCGAGTTGTTATCAATAAATGTTTCTCCGGGAATATAGGTAACAGGACCCTGTAAATATTTTGTATAAAATGATGGAGGATTTGAACCATATAGTCCATCAGGTCCGTTATTGTATGCAAAACCAGAACTTACTAAAGTATCGCAACCAATAAGATCATCCTGAGCCTCACCTAAATCCGGATCAGCATACATGGCGAAAATCACAGAATCTAGTTTATTAACAACTGTTCCCGTGTTGATTAACCTATAACGGATAAAAATTGTATTGCGAAGCGATACTTGTGTTGATGTATAAGCGGTAACTGTTTGCTGTACTTCGATACCTTTTGGTGTAACTGTAGTGAATCTTCTTTGACCTGCAGGAACTTCATCATTATAAACACACCATGTCATTGCATCACCAATTAAAGACGGTTTATCTTCAGATGTGTCCCAAATACTATTTCCATTTAAATCTATTGGATTATAGATGCCATCGTTATTTCCGTCATAAAAGTCTGCACCAAGTGAAACAGCATTTATCCAATCTTGCCAGGATTGTCCAAAATCAGAATCAGTTTTTTTTACAACATAAATAATATTTTTAGGATCTGTTGGTTCGTTATTAACAGTTCCCGGTAAATAATCATTAATTAAAGACGATGATGCAACACCATTAGCCCAAAGAGTATTATTTGCATAACCAGCAAGTAGAAAACCGCCGCTAAATAAAAAAACTTGTCCAGCGAATTTTCCCCCGGCTCCACCAATAACAGGATTTGGGTCCGGAATATTTACAGCAGCTAATATTCCTTTGTTATCCAACGGCAGATTAATATTATTAACATTCAATCTGTATTGATTCTGTGAAAAGCTAGTACTTGCAGTAAGCAGTAATAGCAAAAACAATTTTTTCATTTTTGTACCCTTATTTAATTAAAATCATTTTTTTAGTTTGAACAAAAGAGCCAGCTTGCAGTTTATAAAAATAAATTCCACTGGAAAGAGAAGAAGCGTCAAAATCAATTTCATAACTTCCTGCATTTCTGTATTCATTCACCAAAGTTGCAACTTCTCTTCCAAGTAAATCATAAACTTTAAGTGTTACAAATTGCATATTGCTTATTGCATACTGAATACTCGTGCTTGGATTAAATGGGTTTGGGTAGTTTTGTTGTAATAAAAAATCTTTTGGTAAGATGTTAATAGTTTCATCACAAGTACTGGTTGTTGAGT
>CALLZX010000126.1 GCA_937858935.1 uncultured Ignavibacteriales bacterium
TGAATATTGTTAGCAGTATTTTTACGTAGTGTGTCTTTGGGCGGTTGCACCTAACGTTCCGAGCGCAGACGCAGTGCCGGCAAAGATAGAGATAAACCCATAACATTTATTCTCAGCCATTAGATAATTAATTTCCTCAGCCTTTGATATTCCGCCGGCATTGCGTGCTGCGCTGTGTTACAGGCTGCACCCTTTATATCACTTTTTTGTCTTACTTATCCAATCCCATTTTAAAGTTTCTTGTGCCAAGCCAATTCGCAATAGCAAGTTTAGTTATTTGTCGTACTTCTGTGCTAATTATAAAATCTCTATCTTGCTTCTCTCGTGGAATGTTCGGAAATAGTTTTTCTGTCCACAAATTTATCCCTTTATGGATTAATTCTGATCTTTTTTTATAGTAAGCATTAAACTGTTTTTTATTCCCTTTCGCGCCTCCAGCAAAATTTAGCAGAAAGTCTATAAATTTCTTACTAACGGAATATTTTAACTGACCGCATTCGTTACATTTATCAGGTAATTGATCTTTATAATGATAATCAATGATTGTTTCAAGAGCGGTGAAGGCGCATATCAAGGATAATGTTTTCTTTTTGTTTCTTAATTCCATTGCTGAAACAAGATGGTACATTGCATTATCCATAGCTTGTTTTGCATCAATATCAAGCGCGAAATATTCGTCAAGTATTTGCTCTAAAGAATTGGGGATATAAATCATTTCCATGGTATCAGAGTCATTACATGGAAGATGTAAATAATATTCTCGATGCTTTATCATTATTAAGTCATCATAAATCGGCTCTGAAAAATTAGAAATTTGCAACTGTTCACGTAATCCAGGGAATGAATAGTTTTTATAACACCAACTGGAAGTTACCTTTTCCAATTCAGCGAAGATAGTATCGTTGTAAATTGGCATTCCCCATGAACCACTCATGTCTTGGTAGGTAAAAAATAAATTATTACAAAATGAACTAAGTAAATTCAGAATGGTTTGTTCTTTATTTATTTGACTTGCTAAATATGGCAAGTCTAAAAAGTCATCTCCAAGAGGGTTTTCGATTTCTACTACCTCTTCATCTACCATCCAATACTCTATAATATTTGGATAGTGTTCAAAGTGTTTAGGCTTTGGAGTTCCTTCCAATTCGCAAGGAAAAATCTGAAAAACATCTTTGTACTTAAATTTTCCTTTCAATGGGATGTTTGTAAAAAAGATACGTCTATAGTACTTTTTCATTGAGAATAATTTGTTTTTAAACTTTTAAATATACTGATTTCATCTATGTTATTTTAAACTGCAGGTTTTGGGAATTGAACATAGATTCTTTATTCCTTTATTATTGTAAGAGTATTATTTTTATAGTCTATTTGGATTTTACCAAGTTTTTCAAGTAATGTATTTCCTAGAAGAAGTGGCGCTTCCAAATTCATAACAACATTAGCCTTAACATTATAAAGAATTAATCCATCTATTTCTATTTCTTTAATATTTATATCAACTCCTTCCTCTATACTTCCGTTTGCGGTACGATAATAGCTTTTAGAAAGAATATCTTCTACACTTATTAGATTTAATTTCAATAATTGGTGTGCTTCATATAAAGAAATGGAAACAGAACTTGCTCCAGTATCAAAAATGAAATTCATTTTTTCACCATTCACTTTGCAATCAATGGTGAAGACTCCTGATCTTTCTCTTCTTAACTTAATTGTTTTTACTTTAAAAGGGTTTTTAACCGTTAATTTTGATTTATCGGTTTCTGATATCAAAATTGGAAAAACTTTTACAAACTTAACAGTATTGTCTTCAGACAGTGTTAAACTTAAAATTGAGTTCTCCAAATTGGATAGAATATGAGTTTTGTTTTTAAACATATTATAAAATGTTGTACTAAAGGTATTCTCGTAACCAGTCTTTTCAAAAACAGCTTTTACTTCACCTTCTTTCCATATATTTAGATCCGATTCAAGAACAATTGCTTTATATAGATCGCCATATTTTTTAATTCCTATTTTATAATAATTGATATCTTTACCCTTAAGGAGATTGTAAATGCCTTCAAGTTGATCAACCTTATTATTTTTATAATACTCCTTTAGACTTATCTCATTTTCATTTGTTTTTTCTACTTCTGGAAAACTATATTTGTCCGATTTCGAAATTTGGAAGGTATGATTTTCAATATTTATTTTATTTAGTGCCTTCTCTAGAGCTTTTGATACATCGCAACCCTTACATTCCACATCTATCGTATTTGCCTTTTTATTACAATCAGCAAATTTTAGGTTCATTGATACAACATTGCTCGCTGTATTATGATTTATTGCCATCTTTATTGTTAAACAAGGATTTTCTAAAGATTCTTGCGGATGAAACTGTACGGAATCCGGTAATATCAGAAAGTTGTTATTTGAAAAAAATTTGTATGCACTACTCCTTAGGCCATATTTGTCAATTTTGCCGTCTGGATATGTGAGTGGAAATATATAAATATACTTATAACCATCGAAATCAAAATTCTCTATACTCTGACTAAAGCTCTTAAATGATAGAAATGAAAGTAAAATATAAAAAATAGATTTCATGGCGTTTTTTTTAATTGTGAATATATGAATTATTTAAATTATTAGCGAGGATTGTTTGAGGATAATAAAAGTTGTTCGTCGTGTGTTAGAAGACGATTGGTTCATTGGGTGTTGCCTGTAACGTCAGTCTGTGAAAAAACCTTTATTAGCATAACACAAATCTAACAAAGAAA
>CALLZX010000127.1 GCA_937858935.1 uncultured Ignavibacteriales bacterium
ATCGCATCGTTAAAATCCTTATCCTCAGTATCCAACTTATTGTTTGGAATTACATCTTCGCTGATTTTACCAAGATCAATATATATTTTTGCATCTGATGGAGCATTCCATATTTTTGCCCAAAACTCCACATATCCAATATTTTCTTCGATTAGATCATTGGCTGTGGATGAGAGAATTTTTTGAATTCCACCCCAAGACTTATTTCTTTCCTGAAGCTGCGGATCATAGTTAAAAGAACCAGCTGTATCCGGAATAAAAACATAATCCATTACCGTTACTTGCTGATCAGCTGTAGCCACCTTCTTTTTTTCACCGTATATCTGATTTACAGTTACATTTGCAGGTGTTACAGTAAACCAAAAAGACTTTCCTTTGTGATCCATTCGTTCTTGTTTGTTTAATCCGGGATTAAAGATTAATGAATCGGGGGGACTTGCGTCTTTCCAAGCTGTATATGCTACACCAATCGGAATAGTTTTTTTAGCACCTTCAAAATCATCGATGTATGCAATGCTCTTTCCGCCGTCAGAAACAATTGTACTTTTCTTTGTATTTGGGTCAGGATCAATGTACGCGTATTCAGCTGAGAGATTAAAAGTAGAAACTTCACGAGTCGAAAAAATATTATCCAGCAGTTTTGTAACAACAGGCAGTTCCGCACTGGTTGTAAAATCTAATCCGTATATACTATTACTTAAGGGTTCTTCGCCGATTCTAACTTTATCACTCAAAGTCTGCTGATTAAGATTTAATATTGAAAATCCGAGTTTTGTCTTTTTTGAAAATTCATAAATACCCCTTGCCCCAAGAAGTGTTTTAGAAGCAAGTTGAAAAAGATCATTCTGTTCATAAGTAATTCTAAGATCTGCTCCGGGAACAAGAGCAGCATCATTTCTAATTGTCAGCTGGCCTATATTATAATCAACAACGTAATCGCTGCCAGTGCTTAGTTCTCTGCCATTTAATAAAACTTTTACGGAATTTTCTACAACATTAAAACCAAGCTGATAAACTGAAGATGAACTGCCTTTACTTTTACCAACGAGGATCCACTTATCTTTGATTTTTTTATTACCCGCAAAAGTTTTAGTTGTATCATAAACTTCGTCAAAATTATACTCATCTTTAGCTAATCCTTGCGGCAAATCATCACTAAATGGTTCAAGATTTGGGAATATTACCTCCCCGGTTTCCGGAAGAATTGTTATTCCGGGTCTATAATCAAAAATATTATCTGAGGGCGGCACCATACTTGAGTTTAAAAGATCAAGCCCAAAAGCATTTAAAAATCTTATGGTACCAATATCACTTGCGGGGTCCTGTCCTTCAATTTCTCTTCTGATATCAAACTCAAAACCTTCCTGCTTAATATTCCTTGGTCCTAATGCATAAATATTCTTAAGCATTAAGCTCCATGCAATTTTAAAATTCGGTTGTAAGTTACTGGGTTTAACCATTTTAAGAATTAATCGCTTG
>CALLZX010000128.1 GCA_937858935.1 uncultured Ignavibacteriales bacterium
TAAAAGATAAAGCCCAATCAATACTAAAAGAAGTTTTAGATTTTGTTGAAAGTAGATTGTAGCCATTTAACAAACCCAGTTCCTTTGAGGAACTGGGTTTGTGGTTTATAATCACTCATATACCTCATAATAAACATTGTTGTGATAGAATCTAACATTTTGTCCAAGAGCTAAAAATTGTGCCGTCTCTTGTTCTTTGTTTAGTAAATCAAAATATTCATTAGAATTAAATTGAATTCGTTTGACTTTTAACGTTTGATGTTTTTGCAATTCACTATCAATCCAAAATTTATCCTGCTGATAAACTGCTCGACCTAATACATTTTTTACTTGCTGAGAAAGATTTTGCAAATTGCCTTTAGAATCATTATAAGACAATCGATTTTTACCTTGCTGTGTCTGGCTATAATTAATTGCCGAGTTTAAGTTTTGAAATTCTTCACTGACTTCAATACTTCCTCTTCCACTTTTATCTTTCATTCTAAAATAATCAGCTTCATTTTCTTTTTTCAATTCTGGTCTTGGCGCAAGTGATTGCAAACCATCTACTAACCTTCCACCACGAACTCTAATTTCTTCATCTTCCATAATTAGGTAGCTGGTATATGGAGTAATAATTCCGTGTTCTCGTGCAAGCATTGTTACTTCATCCACTAATTCTTTGTCATCACCATTCAATCTAATTAAATCAAGTAAATATCCGATTCTTCTTGAAGCCCAGAGTGGTGGAATGAAATTATATTCATCATCAGAAGAATTAAAGTTTTCATTTAATCCAAATTCCTTTTTCTTGCCATTAAGCATTCCGGATAAAGTGATCTTTGCATTTCCATTTCCTTTATATCTTCCAAAGACTAATAAATTTGATCCTTTAAACAAATCTGGTAAATCTTTTGGATAGGTTTGATAAACTTTAATGTTATCAAAATCTAATTTCAAATTACTTAGCGCTGGCGATTGAATTTTATCGTAAAAGTTTGAGACTTTGATTTCAATATCTTCTTCGTCACTAACATAAGTTCGCCAGGCTTTAGTTTCATCCGTAAGTTTATCGAGCAGGTGAGTGTTTATTTCATCACCAATTCCAAAAGTAAAAATTCTGGAATTTGTTTTATTCGTGTTTAAGATTCTCTTAACAAGTTTCTCATCGTTCATTTCGCCGATTGTTGGTTTGCCATCCGTTAAAAAAACTACAAAGTGTGGGCGATTTGATTCATTATAATTCTTAAAAGCTAAATTAAATGCTTCCTCAATATTGGTTCCACCAATAGCCTGAAGATCATCGATAAATCTTTTTGCTTCATTTATATTTTGCTTATCGGCTTTCTCTAATGAATTAAATAATGAATATGCTTCTGTAGAAAATCTTATTACGTTAAAATAATCTCCAGTATTTAAGTTATTCACACAATAAAGTAATGCTTTCTTTGCCTGTTCTAGTTTTTCGCCGCTCATACTTCCGGAAACATCAAGAATAAATGTAATGTCTTTGTTTTCAATATTACTTTTATCTATTTCAATTGATGGCGAAGCGCTTAATAAAAAATAACCATCATTATTTCCAGTTTGATAACTAAGTAAGGATAATCCGACTGACGAAGAGTTTTTAGAAAAGTATAATTTAAAATCAATATCAGGTTTTACATGCTCATCTTCGTAAGAAATGATTGAGTGATTATCACTTTTATTTACGATATCAACTTCGTGAGTAGGGCAGTAAATGTTTTTTATTTTTTCATTAGACTTTAAATCAATCTTAACAGAAACATTTTTTAGTGGCTTTGCAGAAAACTTTTCTGTATTAAGCGGATAAATGTACTCGAACAAATTATTATCTGATTCCAAAATTTGTGAGTAACTGATTGATATTTTCTTTTCACTCTGTGGTTCGATAGGGAAGATGCGAAGCTTAAAAATATTCTGCTCACTATATTCAAGCAGAGCAGGATCGCGCATTTGCCTCACAATGTCTTCGTAGATCTTTCTTGCTTTATCGGAATCGAGTAGCTCTGCTTTTGTCTCCTTACCATTTATAATCATTGTAAAGTTATTTATAACCGCCCCTTTTGGAAGTGGGAAGATATAAAAACCTTCAAGTTGGTAATTAGAGGGATTATAAAAAGATTGATCAATCTTAGTAACCGCTGTTTGTCCATCAATATTTACATCCACTTTATGATATACTACCTCAAGCGGAAACGGATTTGGTAATGGATTTGGGCGGGGAATCACAATAAATCCATCTGCAAATGCATTTATGGAAAATAGTATAGTCAATAATACTAGAGCATAAGTTTTCATTTGAATTTCCTTGCCATTCTGAGCTTGTCGAAGAATGACTGTCACACTTTGACAGGCTTAGTGTGACATTTAATTTATTTACTGAATGAATAATTTTTATTCTTTGCTTGTTCGCGAATTGTTTTAATCATTACGGCATCAAGCGTGTTATCATTTTTATTTTCAAGCAATTTCTGAGCAACATATTTGCTTCGCTCTTCATTTAACTTGTTAATCTTAACCTGAATTTGAGCACGTTCTTTTTCCATTTTGACTACATAAGCTTTTCTTTCTTGCATAGACATATTTTTCATTTCGTCAGGAAGGTCTTCATCTTTTAATTCTTCTATCTTCACAGAACCATCTTTCTTTGCATCAACTAAATCCCAATTAGAGTTTCCATACTGTCCACCGGATTTTGTAACAGTTCGTTCTACCATAACCTCATTGCTAACGCTCATAGAGTTTGCATCCTGTTCGGCTTGCATTTCCTTTTTTTCTCGTCCATAATTTCCAAAAGCGATATAAGTTTTATTCAATTCCTGACCAAGTTTTATTATATCAGCATCCTGTGGCGCGTCTATATGAACAATAGCAGCATTGTGATCGATGTTAATATACTTCCCATCAGAAATATCGGCTCCGTCCTTCCACATAGTCTGAACACCTTCATCATAGCTGCCGCAGAATATAGTGTTAACAACGATTCCATTTTTTACAGCTTTTTTACAAGCAGTTTTGTATTCAACATCACCCTGTCTAAACGGTTCATTTCCCGCAATAAAAATTATCTTTAATTCATCGTTAGATTTTTTCCATTGTAGATTACTTACTGCGTCAAGAATAACTTTACCACAGAACTCACTTCCGCCGTTGGTTTTTAATTTGAAGAGTTCATCAGATATTTTATCCAGATCCGCAGTAAAAGGAACGATATTTCTTAAATGACCCTCCTGCTGAGGAATTGCATCTTTTCCGTACTCATACAATGCAACGTAAAGATCAATTTGCTTACCGGATTTTTTTGAAGTAGCTAACTCGTTTACAATTTTCCACAACTGGCTTTTAGCTTGATCAATCAATCCATCCATACTATTGCTAGTATCTAAAAGTAACGCAAGCTGAATTGAATGATTATTACTTGGTTTCTTATCCACCATTTGATTTGAAAAAGAGACTTGGGAAAAAAAAGAAAATATTATCAGCACCGCTAATGATTTCATACAAACCTCTGTAAAACATTAATGATTGTTAATTCTGACGCTTTGACTAAATGGATTTTGGGTTTGTTCCAATAATTGAGTAATTATTTTGAGGGGAATCTTTTTGACCTATTTGATTTCAAAATCAAAATAAGTTTTTGGAAATGGCTCGTTTCTTAGTGTAAAATGCCACCATTCTTCGGCGAGATTATTAAAACCGTACTTGTCCATAAGAGATTTTAAGAGTAATCTGTTAGCTCTTTGCTGCGAAGTCAATTTAATGTTTTCTGTATGTGAAAGTGAATGAAAACAATCAAAGCCTGTACCCATGTTAATAGAATTATCTTTAAATCTTATATCTTCTGATTCAAAACATTCACATTGATTTTCAACTTCAAAATCAGGCTGAAAGGGAAGTGGTATGGGAACAATTGTCAAATCAACTGTACTACCCCGGCTGTGTCCTGATTTTTCCGCAATGTAACCATCAGTAAATAATCTGCTTTTATCTATTGTAGGATAAAACTCTTTTTTTGTAATTGTATCAGATAAATCTTTTGCCCATCTAACAAAATGATCTACAGCTCGTTGTGGCCTATAAGCATCATAAATTTTTAAAGATAGATTAAAATTTCTTAGTTCGGCTTGTACTTTAGCGAGAGAATCTGCAGCAGATTTTGTGATGTAGCATTTTTCATTTTCATATCCAACAACAGGAACACCAAGAAAATTATGATTTGTTACGTAGCGAAGATCGAGAATAATATCCGGAATTACTTCGCGGATTTCAACAAAACCATCTGGAATTTCCTGACATAAAATATTAACTGAAAATAAAAGAAAAAATAAAAGTACTAAGTTTTTCATTATTCAAAGATGATAATTATTCTTTCTTCCAATGACAGTCTGTGCAAAGCTGCAATTGTTCTGCTTTATCAAGATCAACAGGATGCTGGAATGTTAATCCATTCAAATCCACACGTGTGTTACCAGCATTATCCGTCTGTGAAATAATTTTATGACAGCTGTTACAATCATTGGAAATTACTTTGCCATCATCACTAACATGATTACCATCGTGGCACCGGAAACAACCCGGTGTATAGACGTGCGAAATATTATTAGGGAAGTGTTTCCAGTTAGCATTCATATATGGAAAATAATTTCTCGCGTAAATCTTTTTTACAACTTCTATACTTGACTGAATTGCACCTTTTTTGGATGCATAAACTTCAGGATAGTTAGAACTATAAAAATCTTCTATCCGTTGCTGAATACTTTCTAAGGCCTGTTGCTTAGTTTCATACTTATCTTCAAGGACTTCCACAGAAATACTTTTTATATATGGTATTGATTCATCGATTCTATTTTTTGAGAGCATTTCATTCATCATCTTATCGGGTTGATGATAAATGTGAGAAGGACGATTATGACAATCAATACAATCCATTGTCCTGAGTTTATCCTTATTAAAATTTTTCTCATCAAACTTGGCGCGTTTATCTCTAAAAATAGTTTCTTTACCCTCTTTAGAAGTTACTTTTACCCAAGGAATCTCAAGGCGTCTTTCATCTGAATGCACATAAGAAATAATATTGTCCGGATTTACATGCCAATGAATTCCTTCAATCGAACCAAGCTCACTTTTTCCGCCTCCAATTTTCATAAGCATACTTAAATTAGATTTGGTGTTCTGCTCGTCTGAAAGATAATAAGTGTAATCAACTTTTTTCTCGTTAAAAAAATGCGACGGAGTGTGGCATTGTTCACAGGTACCTTCAGCTGGTCTAAGTGCATGAACAGGTGTTGGAATAGGGCGAGAATATTTATTAAATAAAACAGAATAAACCTGGTAAGCACCAGAAAATTTGGATTTTACATACCAGCTTGTTCCTGAACCAATATGACATCCTACGCAACCAACGCGAGAGTGTGGTGAATCAAGATAAGCAGTGTACTCAGGTTCCATTACAGAATGACAGACTGTTCCGCAAAACTCATCTGTTTCAGTATATTCATAGGCCTTAAAACTCCCAAAAGCAGAAAACAACATCAATACAATTGTTCCGACAGAAAAGGTAACAAACATTGCTCGCTTTTTAGGATCGTTTAAATCAATTACCGGAAGTCGTTGTTCACGAATTTTGCCTTGACGTTCTCTTTTTCGTTCTCTAATAATTCCGTAAGCAATTAACAATAATCCTATAATCAAAATGCTTGGAATAATAATGTAAGTCAGGATTCCCATGTAAGTGTTTTCTTCAGTGCTGAAGAAATCCAACACAAAGAGAAAAATAATTAATCCAAAACATAATGATGCTATTGCGGCGCCTATCATTGTTATCGGATTATAAACGTAATGAGGGAATCTTTTCTTCATAGTTTTCTCACAGAATAAAAGAATATTGAATTGTACTTAGTATAAAAATAAAACGCTTAGAAACTAAACTTCATCGTCTAAATCTTCTTCAGATTTTCGTCTTTCTTCAGCCTGTTTCTTTTTTATTCTTTCAAGTTCAAGTGGATGCTCTTCAGCCATTTCTTCTTCAGTTACTGTACCCTTAAACCATGCAAGGCTCATAGGATAAATATCAGGATTAAAAATGACAAAGTAGAAGTGCCAGATAACAATTGCCAGGAATGCTAACCATGCTTCGTAGTAGTGAATTGTTCTTGCAATATCCCAATCAAGTTTTGAAAATACGCCGATGTAGTCAATGTATATCCACATTAAAAGACCGGTAAAAGTCATTACAATAGTTCCCCAAACTAAAGCCCAGTACTCAGCTTTTTCTACATAGCTGAATCTGTCTAATTTAGGTTTTACTTTAGAAAATCCAAGATTAAATTTTGCAACTCCAATTGCATCAGTAAGGTCTTTTAATTTTGGGAAAAGATCTTTTACCAACTCTCTGCCTCTTTGTGTAAAAGCAATATAATAGATATGATACAGGCTAACCAAAATCATAGCAATTGCAGCAATTCGGTGAATCCAGCTTCTGTATTGAACAAAGTCATTTGATAAATCGCTAATATGGCTTACCCACCAGGTGTTTGGATATCTAAGCATAAATCCTGTAATAACAAGAATCATAAAACTGATTGCCATTGTGGCATGTTGAATTCTTTCATTAACTGTCATTCGTAGGTAAAGTGAGTGTCCGTGTTTTTCTTCTCTAATATGTCCGCGTTGTTTAAGTTTTTTTATTTTGGATTTTCTGTAAAGGTCAATAACATTATGTATAAACATTCCACCAAGTACGGAGATGAGAAGGAAAATGTATGTTGTTGAAATCCAATATAGAATTGGTTCATCAGCTTTTTCAAGAGTAACGTGAATGTTCCCTTGAGTAAATGTTTCATTTGCTCCTGGATGACAAGTTCCGCAAGTCTTTACAAGATTATTCTTATTTACCATCGAAGTAGGATCTGAGGATGGCTTTATATTGTGAACACCGTGACAGCTTCCGCAATTAGCTACAGAAGCTGAGCCTCCGCTAAGAGCAAGACCGTGATACGACTGAGAAAAAGTTTTATATCGATTAGCAGAAATTCCATATTTTTCAGAAAGTTTCATTGATTCGTGACAAGGCGAACATATCTCCCTTGATACATTTTGAAATGCAACTGGTGAATTAGGATCATCAGTTTTCAAAATATTATGTTCACCATGACAATTTGTGCAAGATGGAGCATCACCATTTCCCTTTGCAACTAATTGTCCATGAATACTTTCTGTAAACTCTTTCTTTACATCTGAGTGACATTTACCACAAGTGTTTGGAATGTTCAATCTAAAAACACTTGATCTTGAATCGGTGCCTTTAATTATTTGATGTGAAGAATGGCAATCTGTGCAGCTTGCTGCATCACCATTATTTTTTTTATGCAAAGCAAAACCGTGAACACTATTATCGTAAGCATGAATAAACCCTGCGGAAGGAGCAGTTCTTTGTCTAACATCATCATTATCAAGATGGCAGGAAAGACAAAGTTTTTCCTGTGCTTTTTTCATTTCAACTTTATTATCCTTAAAAGCTGATTTGGTAATAGAGGATTTATGACACGAAATACAATTTGGTGCTCCTTTATCTCCATTTTTAAAAGCTTCAGCATGATTTGAAGTTAAATAATGATCACTTGCATCTTTATGACAGTTACCACACGTTACAATTAAATTTTTATTGTTCCATTTACTCGTGGACTTTTTTGGTGATACGACATCGTGAATTCCATGACAACTCTTACATGAAGTATCTGAACTTTTTCCTAATCCTTTAGATTTTATAATCTGTGGATGAAATGAATGCTTTGTTAAAACTTTTTGATGACAATTAACGCAATTTATTTCCAGAATATTTTCAGCATGTGGCATGCTTTCAGGATCAAATCCTTTATGACAGGATACACAACTTAATTTTGAGTGAGCAGAACTTTTATAAACATCTTCTTTTACAAATAGGGAAATTTCTTTCCCGTTTTTTTCCATAGTTAGTGTATTATCACTATGGCACATTAAACAGTCATCATTCGATTGAGCATATATATTTGTGGGTAGAATAACTAATCCGATTACAAGGAGGGTTTGTATTTTTTTTAAGATGTTTGGGAAGCATCTTAATTTTTCGTTTGATGATAATCTACGTGCCATAGATGATAAATTTAAACTTTAATATTCTTATTTAAGAGTTGATAACCATTGGACTAATGCTGTAAGATCTTCATCTGTACCCTTAAAGGATGATTTATGATCTTTATCATTTAACTTTGCTTCCTTCTTCAAATATTTGGTTAAGAACTCAACAGTTCTATCCGCACCAACTTTTGAAAGATCGGTAGCATCAGATTTTTTTGATTCGATTCCAGCAGATGTTACTGTATGGCACATGTTGCATTTGCTATCAACAAATATTTTTTTACCATCAGCTTTTGGCTGATCAGCAATTGTAAAAGCAAATCCATACAGAGCAACGATTGTTACAACTAAACCAAGATAAATCAATATATTTTTCATTTACATTACATCCTTTTAATTTGAGTTATTTAGTTATTGAATTTGTGCCTTAATGTTACAATTAGAATACCACACTATCAATGTGAATTATTTGCTAAAAATCTAATGTTCTCTTTATTCAGATTTGCTAAATTTCTCAGCTTTGGGAAGCCGTTTTGTAACAAATTCGCAAGAATTGGAATGGTTTTTTCAATAATTGCTCGAGTAAATTATTAAAATATCGTGTATGAAAAAGTATACTATATTAAGGCTACCTGTGTACACACGCACAGTATTAAGTGTTCATTAAAAAAGTTTAAGAGCTTGTTAGCAATGCAGGGATTTTTGAGGAAATTTCATTAAGATCAAATGGTTTGTAAAAAATTTCATTTACGAATTTTTTGATTTTTCCTTCAGGTTCTTTTACTCTATTGTTAAAGACATAGGTAAGAATCAATGGAACTTCTGATTTGCACTTTTTAAATTGCTCACACTTACTAAGAACATCAGAATCCGGCTCAGTATCCATAATAACTAAATCTGCAGAACCATTACAAACGAGAGATGAAACAACATCCATATCAGTTGTAGCAACAACTTTATATTGTGTTTGCAGGTACATTAGTAAACTATAGCATAAGCTAAAATCTGGACTATATATAACTATGTTTTTCATTTTCATTTTTTGTGATTCTTTTCCCCTGAATGGAAAAGTAGATATAAAATTGCTATTTGTGTGCCAAAATAGGTTCTTACATTATTGGATTGGTAATTATATGTTTTTGGCTGGATTGGGACAAAAATATGTAATTGTATTCTCGCAATTGAAAATCAAGAAAGTTGCATTTTAATTATTGAGAATAAATCCAAATAAGCAAAGAGGCTAAATACAGGACTATATTTTAATATCTAACTCTTTTAATTTACGGTATAGTGTTGAGAGTCCGACCCTTAAAGCATCAGCAGTTTTTTCTTTATTATTGTCATTATTCTCAAGTGCTCTTAAAATAAAATCTCGCTCAAACTTTCTTACAGAATCATCAAGCGACCCATTAAATGAAAAATCAGGTTCATCCATTTTGGGTTTAAATGTAGGCGGTAATTCCTGCAAAGTTATCATATCACCTTTGCAAAAAATTACAGCACGTTCAATAATATTTTCAAGTTCTCTAACTTCTCCCTTCCATTCATGGCTAAGCATTGCACGCATAGCTTCATTATCAATGCCTTTGATATTCTTATTCAATTCTTTTCGATACTTATTAAGAAAATGATCAGCAAGTAACGGTATATCTTCCTCTCGTTCTTTGAGAGATGGAAGATGGATATCAACAACATTTATTCTGTAGTAAAGATCTTCTCTGAACCTACCGTTCTTAACTTCTTCTTCAAGGTTTCTATTTGTTGTTGCAATAAATCTTGTATTAACAGATAGAGAAACTGTTGTACCAACGGGAGTGTATTCTTTTTCCTGTATAGCCCTTAAAAGTTTTACTTGGAGTTGGGGCGGCATTTCACTTATTTCGTCAAGAAAAAGTGTTCCTCCATTTGCTGCTTTCATATAACCATCTTTGTCAGAAATAGCTCCTGTAAATGCACCTTTCTTATGTCCGAATAACTCACTTTCTATAAGATTTTCCGAAATAGCTCCACAGTTTACAGCAACAAAAGGTTTATTTTTTCTGTGACTCTTATAATGTAAAGCACGCGCAACAAGTTCTTTACCTGTTCCGCTATTACCACTTATTAATACTGTTGAATCAGTTTCTGCAACTGCTTCAATCATCTCATATACTTTTTTTATGCTGTTACCTTTTCCCACAATATTTTCAAAATCGTATTTTCTGTGTATCTCTTCACGTAAAACCCTGTTTTCTAAAAGCAAATCTCTCACTTCAAAAAGTCTTTTAGTCTTTATAAGAAGCTCGTCAAACTCGACAGGTTTTAAGATATAATCACTTGCACCATTTCTTAACGCAGTTATTGCTGTATCTAAAGAGCCAAAAGCCGTAATAATTATTACTGAAGTTTGCACATTTAAGGTTTTAATTTTTTCTAGGAGTTCAGTTCCGCGCATAAAAGGCATTTCGATATCTGTGATTACAAGATCAAAATGATTAGCAATCATCTTTTCGTATGCAATTTTCCCGTTTTCTGCCTTATCAACAGCATAGCCCTCTTTTTCCAATATATAGAACAGCGAATCACGAATAATTTCTTCATCATCAACAACTAAAATTTTATGAGCCATCTTTTTTCCTGATTTGATTAACTAATTGGCAATTTAATAATAAATGTAGTGCCTTCGTTAAGTTTACTTTTTATTTTTATATCACCCTGAAAACTTTTTACAATTCCGTAACTAACCCACAAACCAAGCCCTGTGCCTCTGCCTTCTTTTTTAGTTGTAAAGAAAGGCTCAAACACTTTAGTTAGGTTTTCTTCTTTAATGCCCATACCTGTATCTGAAAAAGTTAATGTAACTTCATCACCGTTGCACTCAGACTTAACGGAAATCTTTTCTACTTTGTTTTCTCTCTTTTTTTCAGCAATGGCATCAACTGCATTTAAGAGGATATTAACAAAAACTTGTTGTGTTTGATCAGCTATAAGTGGCAGCATAGGAATATCATTACTTAAATCAGTTTCAAAAATTATATCTTTTGCTTTAGTACCAACTTTAGTAATCTCTACTGCCTCATACACTACTTTGTTAATATCCGTAAGTTCAAGTTCATAATTTGATGGACGAGAAAAATCAACAAGATCTCTTATGATTTTTGAAATTCGTGTAACCTGACTTTTTACTAATCCGAGTTTTTCATTTACAAAAGGGTCTGTTGTAATTCTTTGAGCAACTTGTACTAATGCAGATATTGACGCAAGCGGGTTTCCAACTTCGTGTGCTATACCTGCAGCAAGAGTTCCGATGCTTTCCATCTTTTGCGTATGGATAAGCTGTCTTTCTAATGTCCTTTTTTCAGTAAGATCACGATGAATACCGAAATAGCCGGAGACTTTTCCATCTTTATCTAGTATTGGAGAAATTAGTAATTGAGTGAAAAATGCCTCTCCATTTTTTCTTAGATTTTCTACTTCACCAACCCACACTTTGCCGCTGGAAATAGTGTCCCACATCTTATCCCAAAATTTGCTTGAATTTTTTCCGCTTCCAAAAACTCTGGGGTTTTTTCCAATTAATTCGTCACTTGTATAACCACTTGCAGCTTCAAAAGCTTTATTTACATAAATCATTTTGCCATTGAGATCTGTAATCTGCAATGGGTTTACAGTATTTTCAGCAACGTTAAAAAACCTTATAAGATCTATTTCCTTTTGTTTCTCCTCACTTATGTCTCTTGCAGTAATTAATATTACTTTCTCATTAAATCCATTACTCGAAAATGGAACATAAGTAAGCTTAACATTAATGAAGTTTTTTTTGATAAATAATCTTGTTTCAAAGTCTGAAGAATTGCCGTTGGTAAATGATTCTTTAAACAATGATTCGGCCTTGCTTCTATCACAAAGCTCAACATAATCGAAAAATATTTCTGGTTCACTATTGTGTAATCCCAGCCTATTAATAGAAGCTTTATTTAAAACTCTGATATTTCCATTTTCATTTACCAAAAAACACATATCCGGAAAACCGTCGAAAAGGGAAAAATCAAGAGTAATATTGTTGTCCATCGAATTATTTGTTCTAAAAATTGTTGCGCTAAAATAAGTAATCTTAGCCTATTTTATAAACCTAAAATATAACCCATTTGTTATATTAAAGCTGCAAATTTTAGTTCTATTAATTTTTTATGGAAATTGAATTAATTATTTTTCAATATGAATGAGTTTATAAATATTCTTAAGTA
>CALLZX010000129.1 GCA_937858935.1 uncultured Ignavibacteriales bacterium
AAAATGGAAATTTTGATATAGCATTTATTCCCGATAGTGAAGGAGTTTGGGGCAGTACAAAAATTCTTACTACTTCTACTGAAAATGAGATCACTCCTAAATTTTTTGAAAAAACTGAGGATAATTATTGGTCCTTTCAAGATTCAACTAATTTATTGTTTATGCGTAATAATGATATTATTTATTTGAATTATAAAAATAATATTGTAACTGAGGAAGTTATATTTCACAGTGATTCACAATTTATTTATTCCGAATTTCTTGGAATAGAAAATAATATTTTTTGGGCAGATAGAGGATTTTACATATTTGCGATAGAAAGTGAAAATTATGGAATAAAAAGAATAGTTAGGAAATATAAACCGTACGATGGGCAGGTTGAAAATAAAATCATATTAAAAGATTACTGTGATTGTAATGATTTAAGTTTGCAATATTCTACTTATAATATTTTGGGTTTATTTTATACAGATTTACTTCAGGATGAAAGAAGATATTATGTAATCGAATATCCTTATGTCTGGTTGTATCAAACATTTTATTTAAATATAGAACACGATGGAAACTTGTCGGATTTTGATGCTTATCGACTAAATATTATAACTCAAAGAGACGAGAAATTTTATGAGCCTGATCTATATACGCCATATTCTTATTCCCTTGAAAAACATGATTCGATATTTGTTCGCTTCAATCTGTACGATTTTAATATTTTTGATAGAGACAGTTTGCATCAGATTGCACTTGAAAAACCGAACATAACAATTGGGTCCCTCGGTTCAAATAATTATGGTATTATTGTATATACTATTTGGGAAGATAGTATAGATGGATACATTCAACTTTTTGGAATACCAGCACACTTACAACCTGCTGAAGTTGATGACGAATCTTATGCAAATGATTTTGTGCTGTATCAGAACTATCCAAATCCATTTAATCCTTCTACAAAGATTGAATACAAATTATTACAAACTTCTGATGTAAAACTTAATGTATTTAATATCTTGGGTGAAAAAGTTTTTGAACAAAACTTTGGTTATCAAACAGCCGGCAGTTATAAAATAAATTTTGATGGAAAGAACCTGCCAAGTGGTGTTTATGTTTATTCCATTTATACAAATGAAAATAGACTAAGCAGAAAAATGATGTTGATGAAATAATTTTTATGTAAGACGTCAAAAGTTAAACGTGAAATGAAAAGCGAGCAAGCGGCGCGCTTTTTTTACTAATAATCTTCTTCCAGCAGCCAGCCTTCGGCCAAATCGGGAGTGATATCTGAAATGAATCGTGATGGTTTTGAGAGCGTCATGCCTGCTTCACGATCATAAAGATTCATCGGGTAAGTGATAAACAAATTATTTTTTGCACGGGTAGAAGCAACGTACATCAATCTTCTTTCTTCTTCCAGAGTTTCTAAACTTTCAATTGACCTTGCAGAAGGGAAGTAACCTTCAACAGCATGAATGATAAACACCGAATGCCACTCCAATCCTTTTGCTGAATGAATTGTAGAAAGTGTTAAATATTCTTCTTCTTTGTCAGTAGCATCAACATCAACAACACTCTCTATAATTGGCTCAATTGCCATATCGGAAAGCAAAGTATCCACCGAAGTATAATTTTCAACAATGTTCTGAAAAATCTCTAAATCTTTTTTTCGTTTATTCCAATCATCATAATTAGATTTGAATAAATCCCAGTAGTAATCATAAACTCTTTGCACCATTTCTGATGGTGTGTATTTCTTTTTCTGAAGTTCGTACAATAGATAAAATAATGGACTTAGTTTATGATGCTTAAACTCTGGCTGCTGATCAGGTTCAGCTTTAATTGTGATTCTTGAGGTTGCGAGTTCATCTAAAATACGTTGAGCAGTTTTTGGTCCAACACCTTCGTGCAAAAGTAAAACTCTATACCAGCTAATAACATCCTTTGGATTAATTGCAATACGAAGAAATGCCATTATATCTTTTACGTGTGCAGTTTCTACAAACTTCATTCCACCAAATTTTTGGAAAGGAACATTCGCTTTAGCAAGTTCAAGTTCAAGATCAAACGAAAAGAAAGATGAACGAAACAACACCGCAATATCTTTTAACGGAATACCTTCTTCTCTAAGATCAAGAATTTTTTCCACAATAAATTTTGATTGAAGATTTTCCGTTGATGCAGCAACGATGTTTGGTAATTGTCCGCTTCCGCGCCTTGAGTAAAGATCTTTTTTATACTTCTCAACTGCGGCATCATTAATTCTATTTGCAAAATCTAAAATCGATTGATGACTCCTGTAATTTTCTTCAAGTTTAATAATTTTAACATCATCAAAAAGACTTGGGAATTGCATTATGTTATGGAAATCCGCACCGCGAAATGAATAAATTGCCTGTGAATCATCGCCAACTACCATAACGTTTTTGTTGTACTGGGATAAACCTTTTACTATTTCTGATTGGAGATGATTTGTATCCTGGTATTCATCAACCATAACAAATTTTATTTCCGCAAGAAGTGCTTTAACGGCAGGACCACCTTTATTAAGAAACTCCCGCAGATACACAAGCAGATCATCGTAATCAAGTAAATTATTTCTTCGTTTGTATTCGGTAAATATTTTATTGATTTCTAAAATTTTATCAAGTAGTGGAATAAAATGCGGATAATCATTTTCAATTATCTCTTCAACCTTCTTTCCTGTATTAACACTTAAACTAAAAACTTTATTAAGAGTCTGTTTATTAGGAAACCGTTTTTCTTTTGTGATAAATCCATCCTGGGAGCGAATAAGATTTATTACATCAGCACTATCACCTTGATCAAGAATTGTGAATGAAGAATCAAGACCTATTGCTCTTGCATATTTTCTAAGTGTAAGATTTGCAAAGGAATGAAAAGTACCGCCGCGAATTTTAGAACATCTGTCATCAAGCAGCATAGATGCACGTTTCATCATTTCATTTGCCGCTTTGCGGGTAAATGTTAAAAGAAGGATTGAGTTGGGATCATGTCCAAGTTCAATCAATCTTGCAACACGATAAACTAATGTCCGTGTTTTACCGGTTCCTGCACCAGCAATAATTAAAAAACATCCTTTAACGGCAGAAGCAGCTTCAAATTGTGAAGGATTTAATTCTTCCTGGTAATTAATTATAAAACGGGCTTCGTCCGTTTGTCGAACTAAGCCCGTTTGTCCAAGTCTTTTTAACGTATATTTTTTCTGATTCATCTACGCAGTGCTTTTGGCTTTCCTAAAATTTCTGAAAAAAGTATGAACTCTCTTACGGTTGAAGGATTTTTCAACTTACGATTGAACTCGCTAACAGCAACTCGTTGCTTTTTAGGTCCTGCTAAAACTCGTTCAAACTCCTTAGCACTCGCTTCGATATTTGGGTCAATTTTGGATTTTTGTCTTGTCCATCTAGTCTGTTCAACAGCTCCTTTGGGTTCTATATAATTTCTTTCTTCAACAGATTGCTTATACTCAACAGAAGGATTTTGATCTAGATTTCTTAAAGTTCTTCTATCTGTAATAATCTCAAGATTTTTATCTTCAATTTTATGATCAGCGTATTCTTCATACTGAGTTTGTTTTGGCGGTTGCTGTTTAGGAAGATTAACCTCACCTTTGAATAGACTTTCAAGCTCCCTCAAAATATCATATTCATCATTCTTTTGAGCAATGATATCCGGTTCTACCTTAGTGCTTCTTTGCTGATAAGAAATAGATTCCGGTTTCTGATCGGGTTTCTGCGGTGTTTGCTTCGGAGGCTCTTTCTTTTTAAAGAAAGAGCTTAAGAAGCTAAAAATTAGAATACCATAAATGAGGTATTGAAATAAATCATCCATCAGATTTCTTCTTCTCTTCTGGCTGTGCTATTGATGTTCTCATGTCAGTATCAGCTTGAATATTTTTTAAGTTATAATAATCCATAACACCAAGCTTACCATTTCTAAATGCATCAGCGATTGCTCTCGGAACTTCAGCCTCAGCTTCAACAACTTTGGCACGCTGTTTAGAAACCTCAGCAATGTTTTCCTGTTCTGTTGCAACCGCAGCCGCACGTCTTTCTTCAGCTTTTGCACGTGCAACTTTAAGATCTGCCTCTGCCTGATCAGTTTGTAAAATAGCGCCGATATTTTGACCGATGTCAACGTCAGCAATATCGATTGAAAGAATTTCAAATGCGGTTCCACTGTCTAATCCTTTTGATAAAACTGATTTTGAAATTTTATCAGGATTTTCTAAAACTTCTTTATGAGATTCACTGGAACCAATAGTTGAAACAATTCCTTCACCAACTCTTGCTAAAATTGTTGCTTCGCCGGCACCACCCACCAATCTTTCAATGTTAGCACGAACGGTTACTCTTGCCATGGCTTTTAACTGGATGCCATCTTTTGCAACAGCAGATACCATTGGTGTTTCAATCACTTTTGGTACAACTGACATCTTAACAGCTTCAAGAACATCTCTTCCTGCAAGATCAATTGCAGTGGCACGTTCAAAAGTTAATCCAAGATTAGCTTTATCTGCAGAGATAAGTGCGTTTATTACTTTTGTAATATTACCACCTGCAAGATAATGTGCTTCAAGTTTTGCCTGATCAATTGTTAATCCAGCTTTTGTTGCAGTTATCATATTTCTGACAACTAAAACCGGAGGAACTTTTCTTAATCTCATTCCAATTAGATCTCTAACAATCTTTACCTTAACTCCCGAAAAGTATGCGGTAATAAATAATCCAAGCGGAACGAAATAAAGAAATAGAAATAAGAATAGCACAACCGCAATAATTATTACGATTGACAATCCTGTTAATGCTTCCATCTATACTCCATAATTAATTTAAAAGGGTAATTAATATTTATGAGTTGTTCTTTCTATTAAATTATCTGCCATAAAATACGCCCTAATGACCAATAATAGGATTTTATGACAAGATTTTTATCAATATTGCAGAACAATTTTTCTTTCTGATCTGAAATTATAGAAAATTTTAACCAAACTGTACTGGCATTTTAATTGCCTCGTTTAAAGTTCTGTTTTGGATGACATTGAGCATATCTTAATCATTCATTTGGTGCTGGCTTGATAAGGGACTGTACTTATTATTATATTTCAACTGTGAAACGAATTTAGAGAAAGATTTGTTTCATTTTTAATCAAATTAAGGAGTTATATGGACGGAAATTTCTCGGATAGATTGCAGGATGTAATTAGACTTAGCAGGGAAGAGGCTCTCAGGCTTGGACATGATTATATTGGAACGGAACATCTGCTTCTTGGAATCATTCGTGAAGGCCAGGGAGTTGCTGTAAGAATTTTAAGAAATCTTGATAGCGATTTAGTTAAACTAAAAAAAGCAATTGAGGATACAGTTAGAACTTCAGGTGGAACTTTAACTATTGGAAATATTCCACTTACAAAACAGGCAGAAAAAGTTTTAAAAATTACTCAGATAGAATCTAAGATTTACAAGGCTGATGTTATTGGAACAGAACATCTTCTATTATCATTATTAAGAGATGAAGATAACATTGCTACTCAAATTTTGCATCAGTTTAATGTTACTTATGATTCAGCACGATCAGAACTTAACTCAATGTTAAGTGCAAAAAATCCTAAAGATGTTAATCAAAAAGTTCCGCCTACAATGGATAAGAAAATAGATAAAACCAAAACACCTGTACTGGATAATTTTGGTCGTGATCTTACAAAACTTGGTCTTGAAGAAAAACTTGATCCAGTTGTTGGCAGAGAAAAAGAAATTGAACGCGTTGCTCAAATTTTAAGTAGAAGAAAAAAGAACAATCCGGTTTTAATTGGTGAACCTGGTGTTGGTAAAACTGCAATCGCTGAAGGGTTGGCTTTAAGAATTATACAAAAGAAAGTTCCAAGAACTTTGCAGGATAAGCGAGTTGTAACTTTAGATCTTGCCGGACTTGTTGCCGGAACAAAATATCGCGGACAGTTTGAAGAGAGAATGAAAGCTTTAATGAATGAGCTTGAAAAGGCTGAAGATGTAATCCTTTTTATAGATGAACTTCATACAATAGTAGGTGCCGGCGGTGCAAGTGGTTCGCTTGATGCTTCAAATATGTTTAAACCAGCATTAGCCAGAGGCGATATACAGTGTATCGGTGCAACAACTTTAGACGAATACAGAAAATTTATTGAAACAGATGGAGCACTTGATCGTAGATTCCAAAAAGTTATGGTTGATCCTCCAACATATGATGAAACACTTCAGATTCTTGAAAACATAAAATTCAAATATGAAGAACATCATCGTGTTAGGTATTCTAAAGAAGCAATTCAAACAGCAGTTAAACTTAGCAATCGTTACATAACTGATCGCCATCTTCCTGATAAAGCGATTGATGTAATTGATGAAGCTGGTTCAAGGGTCCATATGGGCAATTTTGAAGTGCCTCAGGATATTCTTGATCTTGAAGAAGAGATTGAAGGTGTAAAAAAAGATAAAGCACGTGTTGTTAAAATGCAGGATTATGAAGAAGCCGCACGCTTGCGTGATAAAGAACGTAATCTTCTTTCTGATCTAGATACTGCAAAACGTGAGTGGGATACCAGAACAAAAGATATCGTTCACGATGTTACAGAAGATGATATTGCTACTGTTGTTGCGATGATGACCGGAATTCCAGTTAACCGTATCGCTCAAACTGAATCAGAAAAATTATTAAAGATGGGTGATGCGTTAAAGCAATCCATCGTTGGTCAGGATGAAGCTGTAGAAAAACTAACTAAAGCTATCCGCAGAACAAGAGCGGGATTAAAAAGTCCAAATCGTCCAATCGGAAGTTTTATATTCTTAGGACCAACAGGAGTTGGTAAAACAGAATTGTGTAAAGTTCTTGCAAAATATTTATTCGATAGCGAAGACGCACTTGTAAGAATTGATATGAGCGAGTATATGGAAAAGTTTTCTGTTTCAAGATTAGTTGGAGCGCCTCCCGGTTATGTTGGATATGAAGAAGGCGGACAGTTAACCGAAAAAGTTAGACGTAAACCATATTCAGTTGTTCTTTTTGATGAAATCGAAAAAGCACATCCTGATATTTTTAGCTTGCTGCTTCAGGTGCTTGATGATGGAACATTGACTGATTCTCTTGGAAGAAAAGTTGATTTTAAAAATACAATCATCATAATGACATCGAACGTTGGAACCAAAGATATTAAGAATATAAGTAAATTTGGTTTTGGCGGTGATGATAAAGCTGATAAATATTCAAGCTTAAAAGACACTGTTGAAGAAGCAATGAAGAG
>CALLZX010000130.1 GCA_937858935.1 uncultured Ignavibacteriales bacterium
CAATACCTTCCATTAGACATTGTTCTGAAAGAAAATGTAGATTTTTATATTGATAACGCCAAGTATTTTACATTTACAAATGAAAATAAAGGCTGGCCCTATTGGCCGTTTGATAAAAGATTCCATTTGATATTAAATCTGGCTGTTGGCGGAGATTGGGGCGGTGCACAGGGTGTAGATTTAAATGCTTTTCCAGCGCAGATGGAAGTTGATTATGTAAGAGTTTATAAGAAAGACTGATTTTATTAAATAGACTTTATTTTTCTTTGTCATCCTGATCTTGTCTAAGCATAACGTTTAATTAGTTATTCTCACTTAGATAAGTTCAGTGTGACATTTTGAACCAACAATTAAATATAAATTATGTCACATTTAAATATTATTCCGGAGCACCAATGAAATTTTTGTTTACAATTTTATTTTCATTCGTCTTTATCGCGACTTCTTTTTCGCAAACAGAAAAACAGACACCACACAATTTTCAAAAAGAGATAAAACTTACTCTAACCGCTAATTATCTGCTTTATCTTCCTAAAGATTATACTGAAAATGAAGAAGAATTTCCGCTTGTATTGTTTTTACACGGAGCCGGTGAACGCGGTAATGATTTAGAAAAGGTAAAAATTCACGGCCTACCAAGACTGGTTAATGAAGGAAAAAAATTTCCATTTATAATCGTCTCACCACAATGTCCTGATCTTATGCTCTGGAATACAGATGTGCTTTCATCTCTACTAGATGAGATTGAAGCAAATTATAGAGTAGATAAAAATAGAATTTATCTCACTGGATTAAGTATGGGTGGCCATGGAACATGGTCACTTGCACTTACACAACCAAATCGATTTGCAGCAATTGCACCTGTATGTGGCTGGGCGGATACTAGTAAAGCTAACGCTATAGCCCATTTACCTATTTGGGTTTTTCATGGTGCTAAAGATGCAGTAGTTCCTGTAAAAGCATCTGAGGATATGGTTAGTGCATTAAAGAATTACGGTTCTGATGTTAGATTGACAATTTATCCTGAAGCTAATCATGATTCCTGGACAGAGACGTACAATAATGAAGAATTATATAAATGGTTTTTGGAACATTCTTTAAATGAATAACTAAAATGAAATTTTTAGAAAGAATAAAAACTTTAATAAAAAAAAGTAAATCCCAGCAAGTTGATACTACAATAATTTTCGAAAAACAATGTCCTCATTGCGCTAACAGAGGTATGTTTGTTTTTAATGACACATCAAAAATTAAAACTAAAATTGGTGAATCAAATGAAAAGCCTAAATAAACTTTTACTAAGTCTTCTGATATCATTTCTAGTAATGCCGTTTAGTTATTCACAAAATGATTTTGTAACAATAAAAGGAAAAGAATTTATAACTCCGGATGGAAACCCAATTTTACTGAAAGGAATTAATTTAGGAAATTGGCTTAATCCTGAGGGTTATATGTTTAGATTCAGCAACGTAAATTCCTTCAGATTAATTGATAACACAATTAAAGAACTGGTTGGAGCTGATGAAGCAAGAAAGTTCTGGCAAACGTTCAGAGATAATTATATAACTAAAGAAGATATCAGTTTTATCAAATCAACAGGACTTAATCACATTCGTGTTCCATTTAACTTTAAATTTTTTCTGGTTGAGGATCACCCTGAAATATGGATCGAAGAAGGATTTAAAAGATTGGATGACGTAATTAAGTGGTGCAAAGAAGAAAATCTTTATGTTGTTCTTGATCTTCATGCTGCTCCGGGCGGACAAACCGGCGATAATATTGATGATAGCTGGAGTTATCCTTTTTTGTATGAAGATGAACAAGCTCAGCAAACAACAATCGCACTCTGGAAAAAACTTGCTGATAGATATAAAGATGAAACTATTGTAATTGGTTATGATCTTCTAAATGAACCTTTGCCGCATTATTTAACAAATAAAGATGTACTCAATCCATTAGTTGAGCCGCTTTACAAAAAAATATCTGCTGCTATTCGTGAAGTTGATAATAATCATATAATATTTCTCGGCGGCGCACAATGGAATACAAATTTTGATGTGTTCGGCAAACCCTATGAAGATAAACTAGCCTATACTTTTCACACTTATTGGACCGATGTAAAACAGGATGTTATTCAGCGTTTTGTTGATTTTAGTGAGAAGTATAATGTTCCTCTTTGGCTTGGTGAAAGTGGTGAGAATGAAGATGCCTGGATAGATTCTTTCAGGGTTTTATTAGAAACTAATAACATCGGATGGTGTTTCTGGCCTTACAAAAAAATGGATTCAGATCGGGGAATGGTGCAATTCCCCAAAACAAAAGAATGGGAAGAGATAATAAAATATGCAGAGTTGCCTAAGAAAAATTTTGAAGAAATTAGAAATGCAAAACCCGATAAAGAAATTATAAAAAAGGCTTTTTCAGATTTGCTTGAAAATATTAAATTCAGAAATTGCACTGTTAATAAAGGTTATTTAAAAGCACTTGGTTCAAAATAAAATATTAAAATGTTATCTTGGGCTTGTCGAAGGATTATGTTAAGAATAAATATTATGTCACATTTCGACAGGCTCAATGTGACATTTTGTTTTCAGAGATGAATGATGAGAAAGATTTTATTAATCGTATTTATCCCAATTATGGTAGTGGCTCAATATGAAGACTCAGGTATAAGAGGTATATATTTTTCTAAAAAAACTTTAACAGAATCAGTCATCCCAAGTTTTGAAACAAGTAAAGACAAACTTCCCTCACCTATCTTAGAAAATAATCCAGAGTACATTGAACTTTACTGGAAAACATGGCAATTAGCTTTTGATCATTATAAAAATCCGCCAACCGGTTCCCCATTTGTCTCTGCATATATTGATGAAGCATTTGCACCAAACATTTTTCAATGGGATACTTTTTTTATGATAATGTTTGCCCGATATGCTGATCATATTTTTCCTCCGATTCAATCTCTAGATAATTTTTATTGCAGACAATATGAAAATGGTTACATCTGCAGAGAAATTGTGGAAGCGACCGGAGAAGATTTTGTTTTTGAAGGTAGAGAGCATACAGTTAATCCGCCTTTGTTTAGCTGGGCTGAGATGGAAAGTTTTAGAATCACAGGTGATAAATCACGATTTAAAATTGTTCTTCCCGTTTTGGAAAAATATGCAGAGTGGTTAGAACAGTATCGAAAAAAAGAAAACACAAAACATAATCTTTACTGGCAAACAGGTTTAGGTTCCGGAATGGATAATACTCCAAGAATCGGCTCTGGCTGGGTTGATATGTCTGCTCAAATGGTAATGATGTATAATGATATGTCTGAAATGTGTGTTCAAATATTATCAGATGAAAATCTTGAACTTGAACTTAAGCTTGAACTTAATCGTAAATCAAAATTATTTAAAGAAAAGGCTGATAAAATCTCTTTACGCATAAATAAATATATGTGGAATGAAAAAGATGGATTTTATTACGACCTTGATGATGAAGGCAATCAAGTAAAATGTAAAACAGTTGCGAGTTTCTGGCCAATGCTTGCCGGAGTTGCTGATAAAGATAAAGCTGACAGACTTTTACAAAACTTAAAAGATCCACATACATTCTGGAGAAAAATTCCCTTTCCTTCTTTATCTGTTGATGATAAACATTTTAAAGCTGAAGGTGAATACTGGCTTGGCAGTGTTTGGGCTCCTACAAATGTAATGATAATTAAGGGATTGGATAAGTTTGGTATTGATAATGAATATGCTTATAAGTTTAATGAGTTTGCAACACTTGCAACTGA
>CALLZX010000131.1 GCA_937858935.1 uncultured Ignavibacteriales bacterium
TAACTCATTACACATGATGGTTGACTCTGGTGCTAGAGGATCGCAAGAGCAGGTAAGACAGTTGGCAGGTATGAGAGGTTTGATGATGAAACCTCAAAAGACTCTTTCAGGTCAGGCCGGTGAAATTATCGAAAATCCTATTGTTGCAAACTTTAAAGAAGGTCTTTCTGTATTAGAGTATTTTATCTCAACACACGGTGCAAGAAAAGGTTTGGCTGATACTGCTTTGAAAACTGCAGATGCAGGTTATCTTACAAGAAGATTAGTTGATGTTGCCCAAGACGTTATTATTTCTGAAATAGATTGCGGTACTATCCTAGGTATTGAAATCAAAGCTTTGAAAGATGTTGAAGAAGAAAGAGAACCACTAGCAGAACGTATTACTGGAAGATTCGCGCAAGAAGATGTTTATGATCCCCGCACGGACGAGGTGATTATTGAGGCTGGTAATATTATAACTGAAGAAATTGCTGAAAAGATTGAAGATGCAAGTATTGATACAGTTTATATTAGAACTGTATTAACATGCGAATCTAAGCGCGGTGTATGTTTGAAGTGTTATGGTAGAAATCTTACAACTGGAAAACCGGTTGAGATTGGTGAAGCAGTTGGAATAATTGCTGCACAATCTATAGGTGAGCCTGGAACCCAGTTAACACTTCGTACATTCCATCTTGGTGGTACCTCTTCAAGAATTGCATCACAATCTCAAGTAGAATCTAATATTGATGGTATAGTAAAATTTGAGAAAGTAAGTGCTGTAGAAAAAACTGAAAAAGATCCATTTGGTGGTGCTGATGTTAAAATTAGCGTTGTTACCGGCCGAAGAGGATTGATAGAACTTTATGATGATAACAACAGACAGCTTAAAAAATATGACGTACCTTATGGTGCTGAACTATTGGTAAAAGATGGTCAGAAGATTAAGAAGAGACAACCTCTTTACAATCACGATCCATATAATGCAGTAATACTTTCTGATATTCTTGGTCGAGTGAAATTTGTCGATCTTGTTGATGGAATTACATTGCAACAGGTAACTGATGATCAAACAGGACATGTGCAAAAAGTTGTAATCGAATCAAAAGATAAGAATCTTACACCAAGTATACTGATTGAAAATTCTGATGGAGTAAAGAAATCTTTTAACCTTCCAATACGAGCATATTTGTCTGTTGAAGAAGGAGAAAATATTTTAGCTGGTACAATTCTCGCAAAAATATCCAAGCAAACTACCAAGAGTAGAGATATTACAGGTGGTCTTCCAAGAGTAACTGAATTATTCGAAGCTCGTAGTCCACATGAATCAGCCGTCGTTTCAGAGATAGAAGGATTTGTAAAATTTGGTGCACGCAAAAAAGGTTCACGAGAAATTCTAGTAAGTGCCCCGGATAAATCTGATGAGAAAAAATATAATGTTCCTTTACAGAAACATATTCTTGTTCAAGAAGGTGATGAAATTCCCGCAGGTGAAAAAATAACTGATGGTCCAATTAACCCTCATGATATTTTAGCAATTAAAGGTACCAGTGCTGTTCAGGAATATCTTGTAAATGAAATTCAAGATGTTTACAGACTTCAGGGTGTTAAGATTAATGACAAACATATTGAAGTTATTGTAAGGCAGATGTTGCAGAAAATAAAGATTGTATCTCCTGGTGATACACGATTCCTTGAAGAGGATATTGTGGATAGAATTGAATTCATTGAAGAGAATAGCAAAATTGTAAATTTAGCTTACGTTGAAGATAAGGGTGATTCCAAACTTAAAAATGGACAGCTTATTCTAAAATCGAAGTTGAGAGAATTCAATACCGACCTTAAGAAGAAAGAAAAGAAAGAAATAGTTGCTAGAGATGCAGAACCTGCAACCTTTGAGCATATCCTTCTGGGAATCACACAGGCGGCTCTATCAACCGAAAGCTTCATTTCGGCAGCATCATTCCAGGAAACCACTAAAGTGCTCGCTAATGCTGCTACAGAGGCCAAGGTAGACCATTTGTTAGGATTAAAAGAGAATGTTGTGATGGGTCATCTAATTCCAGCTGGTACTGGAATCAAAAAGTATAGAAATATAATTTTGGAGAGTGAAGAATTAGAAATTCCTGAGGAAAAAGAGGAAGAAAAAGAACTATCAGCAACTGATTTGTAAATTAAATCGGTAATAGTTGCTGTTTCTCAGGCTAATTGACAATAATAACAGTTAAAAATAAAAATAATTTCAGTTTTCTTGACAAAATTTAAACTGAAAACTATATTTGAAATCTGAATTTTTTTGAAGAAGTAATTTTTAGGAGATTTTGTGCCCACGATAAATCAACTTGTTAGAAAAGGTAGAGTTAGAATTTTATCTAAAAATAAAGCTCCGGCTTTAGATGCATGTCCTCAGAAGAGAGGTGTATGCACAAGGGTTTATACAACTACACCAAAAAAACCTAATTCTGCTCTTAGAAAAGTTGCAAGAGTTAGGCTTACAAAAACAAATGTTGAGGTAACAGCTTATATTCCGGGTGAAGGTCACAATTTACAGGAGCATTCGATTGTTATGATTCGTGGTGGTAGGGTTAAAGATTTGCCAGGTGTTAGATATCACATTATACGTGGTACACTTGATACAAGCGGAGTTGCTGACAGAAAAAAAAGTCGTTCAAAATATGGTACAAAAAAACCAAAAGCGAATAAAAAATGAGAAAAAGAAGAGCCGAAAAGAAATATTTAAAACCTGATCCAAAGTTTAATGACATTCTGGTTTCAAAATTTGTTAATTGTGTAATGTATGACGGAAAAAAGGCTGTTGCCAGAAATGTTATTTATGATGCATTTTTGTTGATAGAAGAGAAAACAAGCAAACCAGGTTTGGAAGTATTCAAAAAAGCTATATCTAACGCTCAGCCTATGATAGAGGTTAGAAGTCGTAGAGTTGGTGGAGCAACATATCAGGTTCCTACAGAAGTTAGACCTGAAAGAAGAATAGCATTAGCAATGAGATGGATTAAAAATTACTCAAGAACCAGAGGCGAAAAATCTATGTCTGCTAAATTAGCTTCAGAGTTAATAGCGGCATCAAATGGTGAAGGTTCTGCCGTTAAGAAAAAAGAAGATGTTCACAAAATGGCCGAAGCTAATAAAGCTTTTGCTCACTTTAAATGGTAATGAAAGAATTGATTAGGAATTAATGGCAAGTAAAGTTAAAATAGATAAAGTTCGTAACATTGGTATTATGGCACATATTGATGCTGGTAAAACTACCACTACTGAGAGAATATTATTCTACACTGGTAAGTTGCATCGAATTGGTGAAGTGCATGATGGCGCAGCAACGATGGATTGGATGGAGCAAGAAAAGGAAAGAGGGATTACTATTACAAGTGCTGCCACTACTTGTTATTGGAATGATCATCAAATAAATATTATTGACACTCCAGGTCACGTTGATTTTACCGTAGAAGTTGAAAGATCACTGAGAATTTTAGATGGTGCTGTTGCTCTTTTTTGTGCTGTGGGTGGTGTTGAACCACAATCTGAAACAGTTTGGCGTCAAGCAGATAAATATGGTGTACCTAGAATGGCATTCATCAATAAGATGGATAGAACAGGTGCAGATTTTTATCATGCAGTCGAGATGATGAGAGAGCGACTAGGCGCAAATGCAATTCCGATCAATCTTCCTATTGGTGAAGGTGATTTATTTGTTGGAGTAATTGATTTAATTCATTTCAATGCAAGAATGTTTCATGAGGAATCTTTTGGATCTACTTTTGACGAAATTGCAATTCCACATGATCTCCTAGAACTTGCTACAAAATATAGAACACAAATGTTAGAAGCTGTATCAGATGTTGATGATACACTTTTAGAAAAGTATTTAGAGGGGAAAGAGATTAGTGCTGATGAAATTAGAACTGTTCTCAGAAGAGCTACAATTGAATTAAAAATAATCCCGGTTTTATGTGGCTCAGCGTTTAAGAATAAGGGTGTTCAGAAATTATTGGATTCGGTAGTAGATTTTCTTCCTTCCCCAATTGATTCACCGGACATTGAAGCGCATCATATAGGTTTAAATGATATTGTTAAAAGAAAGATTAGTGAAGATGAACATTTTACTGCTTTAGCTTTTAAGATTATGACGGATCCATTTGTAGGCAAACTTACATTTTTTAGAGTCTATGCTGGATCATTAAAATCAGGATCATACATTTATAACTCTATCAGCGGCAAGAAGGAAAGAATAAGTAGACTTTTACAAATGCATGCTAATCATAGAGAAGAGATTTCGGAAGTTAAAGCTGGAGATATTGCAGCAGCAGTTGGTTTGAAATATACGAGAACTGGTGACACATTATGTGCTGAAGAAGATCCTGTAGTAATGGAAAGAATAGTTTTTCCAGAACCAGTTATTCAAATAGCTATTGAACCAAAAACAAAAGCTGATCAGGATAAATTATCTGATGCTTTATCCAAATTATCTGATGAAGATCCTACATTTAAAGTTAAAGTTGATGAAGAAACAGGGCAAACATTAATTAGTGGAATGGGCGAACTTCACTTGGAAATTCTTGTTGATAGAATGAGACGCGAATTTAAAGTTGAGGCTAATGTTGGTAAACCTCAGGTTGCTTATCGCGAAACAATTACTCAAAGCGTTCAAGCGGAAGGTAAATTTGTTAAGCAGTCTGGTGGTCGTGGAAAGTTTGGTCATGTGTGGATAGAGTTAATTCCGAATGAAGTTGGTAAAGGTTTTGAATTTATAAATGGAATTGTTGGCGGTGTAGTTCCAAAAGAGTATATACCTGCAGTTTCTCATGGAATTCAAGATGCAATGAAAAATGGAGTAATTGCAGGTTTTCCAATGGTTGATATAAAAGCTAGACTCTACGATGGTTCTTATCATGATGTTGATTCCGATGAAATTTCGTTTAGAGTTGCAGGGTCTATGGCCTTCCAAGCAGGAGCTAAAAAAGCAAATCCTGTTTTACTTGAGCCAATAATGGGTGTAGAAGTGGTTACACCTGAAGAGTATTTGGGTGATGTAATGGGTGATTTGAATTCCAGAAGAGGTAAGATCGAAGGATTTTCTGCTAGAAAAGATGCTCAAGTGATTAAGGCTCATGTACCTTTGTCAGAAATGTTTGGATATGCCACAGTATTAAGATCAATGAGTCAAGGCCGAGCGATTTATTCAATGCAGTTTGATCATTATGCCTCAGTACCTAGATCAATTGCGGAAGAAATTTCTGAAAAAACATTAGGAAAAAAATCAGCAGCAAACTAATAACTGGATTAAAAAAACTTAAAAAAATTTATTAAAGGAGAATTCGATGGCTAAAGAAAAATTTGATAGGAGTAAACCTCACGTTAACGTAGGAACAATTGGTCACGTAGATCATGGAAAAACCACATTAACCGCTGCCATCACAATGGCTCTCGCTAGAAAAGGCTTATCAGCAATAAGAACTTTTGATAGTATTGATAATGCACCTGAAGAGAGAGAAAGAGGAATTACAATTGCAACAGCTCACGTTGAATATTCAACTGCTAACCGTCACTACGCACACGTAGACTGTCCTGGTCACGCTGATTATGTTAAAAACATGATTACAGGTGCTGCTCAGATGGATGGAGCAATTTTAGTTGTTGCTGCAACTGATGGTCCTATGCCTCAAACAAGGGAGCACATTCTCCTTGCTCGCCAGGTAGGTGTACCAAGAATGGTTGTATTTTTAAATAAAGTAGATATGGTTGATGATCCAGAATTAATTGAATTAGTTGAAGAAGAATTAAGAGATTTGTTAACTCAATATGAATTTCCTGGCACCGAAATTCCAATTATAAAAGGATCAGCATTACAAGCTTTAGAAGCCGGTTCATCAAACGCAGAAATTACAGATCCAAGATATAATTGTATTTGGGAACTTATGGATGCTGTCGACAGCTATATCCCAGTACCTGAAAGACATTCAGATAAACCTTTCCTAATGCCAGTTGAAGACGTTTTCTCAATTACTGGTCGTGGTACAGTTGCTACTGGTAGAGTTGAAAGAGGTCAGGTTAAGATTCAGGAAGAAGTTGAATTAATAGGATTAGGCTTACACAAGAAAACTGTTGTTACCGGTATTGAAATGTTTAGAAAAGAATTAGATCAGGCTATGGCTGGAGATAATGCTGGTATATTGTTAAGAGGTGTTGATAAAAATGAGATTGAAAGAGGAATGGTTCTTGCAAAAACAGGTTCAATAACTCCTCATACAAATTTTGAAGGTTCAGTTTATGTTCTTTCAAAAGATGAAGGTGGAAGACATACACCATTCTTTAATGGGTATAGACCACAGTTTTACTTCAGAACAACAGATGTTACCGGTGTTGCTACATTACCAGAAGGTACAGAAATGGTTATGCCTGGTGATAATGTAAATTTGTCGATTGAATTAATTGCACCTATCGCTATGGAAGAAAAATTAAGATTTGCTATTCGTGAAGGCGGTAGAACTGTTGGTTCTGGTGTTGTTACAAAGATTATTAAATAATTAGTTAAAAATTATTTAGTGTTGCTCTTGAAAAGGGAGTTAAAACTCCCTTTTCTTATCTAATTTAATATAAGGAGTTGATTAAGTGCCCGGTCAAAAAATAAGAATTAAATTGAAATCGTACGATCACATTTTGATTGATAAATCTACCGAGAAGATTATTAAAACGGTTAGAAGTACTGGTGCGGTTGTTTCAGGACCAATTCCACTGCCAACCAAAAAAACGATTTATACTGTTTTACGTTCTCCTCACGTCGATAAAAAGTCTAGAGAGCAATTTGAAACAAGGGCGCACAAAAGAATAATCGATATCCATAACTCAAACAACAAAACCGTAGACTCATTAAGTAAATTGGATATTCCTGCGGGCGTTGATATTGAGATTAAGCTATAATGAATATTGGAGATAAGATGTCTGGCATAATTGGTAAAAAATTAGGAATGTCTAATATCTTCGGTAAAGACGGAGAAATTATACCTGTTACTGTTATTCAAGCAGGACCATGTATGGTTGTAAATATTAGAACAAAAGAAAAAAATGGTTATGAAGCTTTTCAATTATCGTTTGGTGAAAGAAAAGAAAAACACACTTCTAAACCATTAGCTGGTCAATACAAAAGCAGCGGAATCAAACCTGCAACTCTTTTAAAAGAGTTTAGAAATTTTACTGCTGGTGATTATAAAGTAGGTGATCAGATTGGTGCCGACTTTTTTGTTGAAGGTGAAAAAATTAAAGTACGTGGTAAAAATAAGGGTAAAGGATTTCAGGGTGTAATGAGACGTCACAATTTTGGTGGAGTTGGTGGAACAACTCACGGACAAAGTGATAGACTTAGAGCTCCTGGTTCTATCGGTTCCAGTTCATATCCTTCAAGAGTATTTAAGGGTATGAAAATGGCAGGCAGAATGGGTTATGAAAATGTAACCATTCAAGGATTAAAAGTAGTTAAAGTTATTCCAGAACAAAATTTAATTTTTGTTAAAGGCGCTGTTCCTGGTGCCGTGAATACAATTTTAGAATTGATTAAGAAGTAATTCGGTTAACAAAATGACGCTTGATGTTTTAAAAATAGATGGATCAAAATCGGGTGATAAAATAGATTTATCCGATAGCATTTTTGCAATTGAACCTAACGACCACGCTATCTACTTATCTGTTAAGGCTTACTTAGCAAACCAAAGACAAGGCACGTCCAAGTCTAAGGAAAGAGGAGAAGTTAGAGGCGGCGGTAAAAAACCTTGGAAGCAAAAAGGTCGTGGCGGCGCTCGTGCCGGCACTTCACGCTCTCCATTATGGGTTGGTGGTGGAACTATTTTTGGTCCTCGCCCAAGAGATTATAGACAGGATCTTCCTAAAAAAGTTAGAAGATTAGCTCGTAAATCTGCTTTTAGTTATAAAGTTAAAGATTCACAACTTTTAATAGTTGAAGATTTTAATATCGATCAGCCAAAGACAAAAGAATTTTCTAAAATTCTTAACGCATTAAAAGTTAATGGTAAAAAAATTCTTTTACTTACAGAAGCTAACAATCCTAACGTTTACAAATCAGGAAGAAATATTCCTAAAGTAAAAGTATTAGAAGCATCCAAAGCATCTACATATGATTTGTTAAATAACCAGGTATTGATTTTACAAAAGAGTGCAGTTAAGGAAATTGAAAAAACATTTGCTGCAAGTGCAGAGGTGGTAAGTTAATTATGAATAATATTTTGGTACGACCGCTTATTACAGAGAAAATGACTAACATTAGTGCCGCTCAGGCTGGCAAATATGGTTTTTTAGTTAGTCCAAAAGCAAATAAAATTGAAATTAAAAAAGCAATTGAAAAAAAGTTTGATGTTCACGTTGTGGAAGTTAGGACTATAAATCATCCGGGAAAAATAAAATCACAGTTTAGAAAAAGCGGACGATTTGAAGGTAGAACTGCACGATATAAGAAAGCCATCATTACTCTAAAAGAAGGCGAAAAAATTGAACTTTTTGAGCAAGTATAGGATAGGAAACAGGATTATATAATGGGAATTAAAAAATTAAAACCAACTACTCCAGGTGCACGATTTAGATCTAACTCTACTTTTGAAGAGATTACTAAAACAACACCTGAAAAATCTCTTACTGCTTCAATTAAAAAATCAGGCGGAAGAAATAATCTTGGACATATTACAACAAGATTTATTGGTGGCGGGCATAAAAGAAGATATAGAATTATAGATTTTAAGAGAAACAAACCTGGTATTCCAGCAAAAGTATTCTCTATTGAATATGATCCTAACAGAACATGCAGAATAGCTTTGCTTCATTACGCTGATGGTGAGAAAAGATATATTCTTGCTCCAGAAGGTTTAAAAGTTGGAAGTAAAATTATATCGGGTCCTGGTAGTGATATTATAGTTGGTAACGCACTTCCATTAAAGGAAATGCCGCTTGGTAGTTTTGTTCATAACGTAGAAATGAAACCTGGGAAAGGTGGACAACTTGGCAGAAGTGCTGGAACGTCCATTCAGGTTATGGCCAAAGAAGGAGATTTTGCACAGTTAAAAATGCCTTCAGGCGAAGTTAGATTGATAAGGCTAGAGTGTATGGCAACGTATGGTGTTGTTGGAAATTCCGAACATGAAAATTTAAGTCAGGGTAAGGCTGGAAGAAACAGATGGCGTGGAATTAGACCAAGTGTCAGAGGCGTTGCAATGAATCCTGTTGATCACCCAATGGGTGGCGGAGAAGGTAAAACCTCAGGTGGTGGACATCCAGTTTCTCCTTGGGGACAAAAAGCTAAAGGTTTGAAAACCAGAAAAAGAAAAAAAGAATCTAATAAACACATTATTAAAAGACGCAAGTAGTAATTAGAGAGTAACTTATGCCAAGATCCGTAAAAAAAGGTCCTTTTCTTGATTATAAATTAGCTGAGAAAATCAAAAAGCTGAATGATACTAATCAGAAAAAAATTATTAAGACCTGGTCTCGTTCATCAACTATTTTTCCAGATTTTGTCGGTCATACAATTGCAGTTCATAATGGTAATAAAATGATTCCTGTTTATGTTACTGAAAATATGGTTGGGCACAAACTTGGTGAATTTTCTCCAACAAGAATTTTCAGAGGTCATCCGGGTACAAAAGCAGAAAAAGCATCTAAAGGATAAATAATAGGATTTGAAATTAATGGAAGCTAGAGCAATAAATAGATATATAGGTTCATCACCGCGAAAAATGAGATTGGTAATTGATCTTATTAGAGGAATGCGTGTTGATAAGGCTTTGGAAGTATTACACTTTTCATCTAAACATTCATCAAAAGATGCTGAAAAAACTTTAAGATCAGCAGTTGCAAATTTGTTGAATTCAGATGATGCAACAAGAGTTGAACCTCAAGATTTGTATGTAAAGGAAGTTTTTGTAGATCAAGGACCTACAATTAAAAGAATATCACCAGCACCAATGGGACGTGCGTACAGAATCAGGAAAAGATCCTGTCATTTAACTGTCATTGTTGCAAGTAAAGTATAATTAAGGAGATAGATTTTTGGGACAAAAAACACACCCCGTAGGATTTAGAGTTGGAGTCATTAGAGGTTGGGATTCTAACTGGTATGAAAATAAAAGTTATGCTACCAAATTAAAAGAGGATGACAAGCTTCGTACTTATGTTAGAAGCAGATTAAAGAAGGCGGGTATATCCAGAATAGTTATTGATAGGACTTCAAAGAATATTATTTTGACAATTCATACTTCAAGACCTGGAGTTGTAATTGGTAAAAGTGGTAAAGAAATTACTCAGCTTGAAGAAGAATTAAAGAGAGTTACGAATAAAGATGTAAAAGTCCAGATCTCCGAGATTAAAAGACCTGAATTGGATGCTTACTTAGTTGCTGAAAATATTGCAAGCCAGCTTGCAGGAAGAGTTTCATTCAGAAGAGCAATGAAAACTTCTATAACCGCCGCTATGAGAATGGGTGCTGAAGGTATTAGAATTATGTGTGCTGGAAGACTTGGCGGTGCAGAAATGGCAAGAACTGAACAGTATAAAGAAGGTAGGATTCCACTTCATACTATCAGAGCCGATATAGATTATGCAAATGGTAGAGCCGAAACAATTTATGGTTCTATTGGAATTAAAGTTTGGATTTGCCGTGGAGAAATTCTTGGCAAAAGAGTCACTGAATAAAATCGCTTAGGAGTTTTTTTCTTATGTTAATGCCAAAAAGAGTAAAATACAGAAAATCACAGCGCGGAAGAAGAGCGGGTAAAGCTTATAGAGGTAGTTCCGTTGCTTTTGGAGATTTTGGATTAAAAGCTATGGAACCAGCGTGGATTACAAGCAGACAGATTGAAGCTTGCCGTGTTGCTCTTACTAGGAAAATGAAAAGAGATGGTAAGGTTTGGATCAGAATTTTTCCTGATAAACCAGTTTCTAAAAAACCTCTTGAAACAAGAATGGGAAAAGGAAAAGGCGGTCCAGAGTTTTGGGTTGCTGTTATAAAACCAGGAAGAGTAATGTTTGAAGTTGCCGGCATTACCAAAGAGTTAGCAAGTGAAGCTTTGAAGTTATGTTCACACAAACTTCCTATTAAAACTAAAGTTGTAAGCAGACCAGATATTGATTAATAAAAGAATTATAGAAAATGAAATTATACGAAATTAAAGAAATGACAAGTGATGAACTTGTAAAGAGAATTGACGAAGAAGAAAAAAATTTAGTTGACCTTCGTTTCTCTCATCAGCTTAAACAGTTGAACAATACATCTAAACTTGCACTTGCTAAAAAAGATATAGCTAGAATGAAAACTATTTTGACTGAGAGACTGAAAGCAGATAAAGTAGCTCAAACAGACAACAAGGAAGGAGCTAAAGCTTAAAGATGGAACAACGTACTTTAAGAAAAACAAGAATAGGTGTAGTAGTTAGCAGTAAAATGGATAAAACAATTACTGTTGCAATTGAAAGAAAAGTTCCTCATCCTATATATAAAAAGTATTTTAAGAAGACTACTAAGTTGATGGCTCACGATGAAAAGCAGGAATGTGGTTTAGGTGATAAAGTTAAAATTATGGAAACTCGCCCGCTCAGCAAGAATAAGAGATGGCGCCTTGTAGAAATTGTTGAAAAAGCCAAGTAAGGAGATTTTATAAGATGATTCAAGAAGAAACTAATTTAATTGTTGCGGATAATTCTGGCGCAAAGCGAGTACGATGTATCCGTGTACTTGGCGGTAGTGATAGAAAATATGCTACTGTTGGTGATACAATAGTTGTCTCTGTAAAAACTGCAATACCGAATGGAACAGTTAAAAAAGGCGAAGTATCACGTGCGGTAATTGTTAGAACTAAAAAAGAAGTTAGAAGAAAAGATGGATCTTATATTAGGTTTGATGAAAATGCTGCTGTGTTAATAAATAATCAGAATGAACCCAAGGGAACCCGTATTTTTGGACCTGTTGCAAGAGAATTAAGAGAGAGACAGTTTATGAAAATAGTTTCTTTAGCACCAGAAGTTATATAAGGATTTTGGATAAATGAAAATAAGAAAAAATGATAGTGTAATGGTTATTGCCGGAAATGATAAGGGCAGAACCGGAAAAGTATTAAAAGTATTTCCTAAAACTTCACGAATAATAATTGAAGGTATTAATCTTAGGAAAAGGCATACAAAGCCTACTCAAAGAGCACCACAAGGTGGAATTCAGGAAAAAGAAGCTCCAATTCATTCATCTAATGTTATGATTCTTGATCCAAAATCTAATGAACCTACTAGAATTGGTGCTAGAGTGATTTTAGATGAAAAATCAGGTAAAAAGAAAATTGCCAGAGTTAGTAAAGTATCTGGTGAAATGATTCCTTAAGTAAATTTAATTTATTAGAGTTGTATAGAAATGGCTGAAAAGAAAACCAAAAAATCAGATAAAGAACCGCAGAAAAAAGGAGCAACTAAAGATGCACCTGCTGCGAATGAAAAAGAAATTAGGATTACACCTAGACTTGGTGAGTTCTATAAAAAGGATATTGTTCCAGCTTTAACTAAAACTTTTAATTATAAAAGTATTATGCAGGTTCCTAAGCTTGATAAAATAGTTATTAATATGGGCGTTGGTGCTGCTGTTGCTGATCAAAAAATTATGGAAGAAGCTGTAAAAGTACTTGAAACAATTGCTGGTCAAAAGGTGAGCGTCAGGAAGTCTAAAAAAGATATTTCAAATTTTAAGTTGCGCGTAAATACAAATATTGGTGCAATGGTAACTTTGAGAAAAGAAAGAATGTACGAGTTTCTTGATAGACTTATAAACGTTGCTTTACCTCGTGTAAGAGATTTTAAGGGATTATCTGATAAATCATTTGACGGTAGAGGAAATTATACGCTTGGTGTTAAAGAGCAAATTATTTTTCCGGAAATAAATGCAGATAAAATTACACGTGTTATGGGTATGGATATTACTCTTGTTACATCTGCAAATACTGATAATGAAGCTTTTGAGTTATTAAAAGCATTTGGAATTCCATTTAGAAAAAAAGAAGATAAATAAGGATTTAAAGGAGATTTAATGGCAAGACTTAGCATAATTGCCCGTGATGCAAAAAGAAGAAAACTTAATGAAAAGTTTAAAAAGCTTAGAGAAGAACTTAAAGAAAAAGGTGATTACGATGCATTGCAAAAGCTGCCACGCAACTCATCTCCTGTTAGGTTAAAAAATCGTTGCATGTTTACTGGTAGAGGAAGATCATACTATCGTAAATTTGGCGTATCTAGATTAGTTCTCAGAGAGATGGCTCTCAGAGGTGAGATTCCAGGATTAAAAAAATCAAGTTGGTAGGAGTTAATAATTATGCCCGTTACTGATCCGATTTCAGATTTTTTGCTACGAATTAGAAATGCTTCGAAAGCAAAGAAATTAAGAGTAGAGATTCCTGCTTCAAAAATGAAGCAAGGGTTAGCTGAAATTCTAAAGAAAGAAAGTTTCATTCACGATTATTCTATTGTTGAAGATAGCAAACAAAATGTTATTAAGATTCAATTAAAATATCGAGACGGTTCCAGTGCTATAACCGGAATGAAAAGAATTAGCAAACCTGGATTACGTATTTATAAAGATGCAACAGAACTGCCTAGAGTTCTTAATGGTTTAGGAACTGCTATAATTTCAACTTCTAAAGGGCTAATGACTGATAAAGAAGCAAGAAGTCAATCAGCTGGTGGTGAAGTAATTTGTTATATCTGGTAATTATTTTGATGGAGAATTAAAGTGTCGAGAATTGGAAAAAAAATAATTGAGATCCCAAAAGGCGTTACTGCTACGTTTGATGGTGGAATTGTTAAAGTTAAAGGCCCTAAAGGTGAACTTCAGAGAGCACTTCATCCAAACATGAAAATTGAAATGCAAGATGCTCAGATTGAAGTTAAACGACCTGATGACCTAAAACATAATAGAGCATTACACGGATTAACAAGAGCTTTGATTCAGAATATGATTCTTGGCGTTAATGAAGAGTATAAAAAAGATTTAGATATAGTTGGTGTTGGTTATAAAGTTGAATTAAAAGGAACTAACCTTTTAATGAATATGGGATACTCACATCCTATTTATTTTATTCCACCGGCAGAAATTAAAATTGAAGCTACCACTCCTACACATATTGTGGTATCAGGAATTGATAAACAATTGGTTGGACAGGTTGCTGCTAAAATAAGATCGATAAGAAAACCAGAACCTTACAAAGGTAAAGGTATCAAATACTCTAACGAGCAGATTGTAAGAAAAGCCGGCAAGACAGCAGGTAAATAATTCTAATGGAGTTTAGACCAAAATGATTAAGCGAAATACAAATTCAAGATTAAGATCAAAAACAAGAATAAGAAAGAAAATTTCTGGTACAACGGAAGTTCCAAGACTTACTGTTTATAGAAGCCTTAACCAGATTTATGCACAGATAATTGACGATTCAACAGGTAGCACATTAGTTTCTGCATCTTCTTTATCAAAAGAACTTGCTGAGGAAATTAAAAACTCTAAAGGTAAGATTTCCAAAGGAAAACTTGTTGGAAAACTAGTTGCAAAAAAAGCATTAGAGATAAAAATATCAAATGTAGTATTTGATCGAAATGGTTACAGATATCACGGACGAATTCAGGCTATTGCTGAAGGTGCTCGTGAAGCCGGATTAAAATTTTGATAATTGCCGGATCGTCTAATGGTAGGACTACGCCCTTTGGAGGCGTCTGTAGAGGTTCGAATCCTCTTCCGGCAACCAAAGTGTTAAGAAAATTTATTTAATAAAGATTGTTTGGAGATTTATTTGAAAGCTGTAAAATCAACTGATACTGAAGGACTTAAAGAAAAAGTTGTTCACATTAACAGAGTTGCTAAAGTTGTTAAAGGTGGACGCAGATTCAGCTTCAATGCCATAGTTGTTGTTGGTAACGGAAATGGTGTAGTTGGAGTAGGGCTAGGTAAAGCTAATGAAGTTACCGATGCAATTTCTAAAGGAATTGATGATGCTAAAAAAAATGTAGTTAAGGTATCGATCATTAAAGGAACTGTAGCTCACGAAATTTTAGGTAAATTTGGAGCAGGTAAAGTTTTATTAAAACCAGCATCACCAGGTACAGGATTAATTGCAGGCGGCGGAGTAAGAGCAGTTTTAGAAGCTGCCGGCATAACCGATATTCTTACAAAATCGCTTGGATCAAGTAATCCACACAATCAGGTTAAAGCAACACTTGATGGTCTGTTAAAGCAGATTGATGCACGAAAAATGGCTTCAAAGAGAGGCATTACTATAAAAGATTTGTTTATTAGTTCGAACTGAGGATAGGAAAAATGACAAAAATTAAAATTACTCAAACTAGAAGTATTATCGACAGGCCTAAAAATCAAAAAGCTACAATTGAAGCTTTAGGTTTAGGCAGACCAAATTGGGTAAAAATTCATAATGATACTCCTCAGATAAGAGGGATGGTACAAAAAGTAATTCACTTGGTTAAAGTAGAAGAATTAAAAGATTAGTAAGGTTTTATAATGGATATATTAAGCAATCTTAAATACGCAGCAGGTTCGAGAAAAAATCGTAAAAGAGTTGGACGTGGTGAAGGCTCAGGACACGGAAACCAATCTACCAGAGGTATGAATGGTCAAATGTCAAGATCTGGTGCTAAACATAAAGCATGGTTTGAAGGCGGTCAGATGCCTCTTCAAAGACGCGTTCCAAAATTTGGATTTACAAATATTTTTAAAATAGAGTATCAAGTTGTTAATCTAAATTCTCTACAAAAATTGGTTGATGCAAAAGTTATTAAAGATCAGACATTGAATGCTGAAGAATTGAAAAAAATTGGATTAGTTTCAAGTTCAAAAAAACCAATTAAGGTTCTTGGTAAAGGCGAAGTTAAGTCCAAATTAAACTTAGCAGTTAATGATTTCAGTAAATCAGCTCAGCAAAAAATTGAAGCAGCTGGTGGCACTATCACTAAGATATAGTACAAAAACAGATGTCAAGATTTACAGATACATTCAGAAATATTTTTAAGATTCACGAACTAAGACAGCGTATTTTATATACTTTGGCTCTTTTGTTCATAGTTCGTTTAGGATCACATTTAACAATCCCGGGTGTTGATGCAGTTTTACTTTCAGAAAGTATGAAGAATTCTTCATCAGATAATCTTTTTGGATTATATGATCTTTTTGTTGGTGGAGCGTTTTCAAATGCTGCAATATTTGCATTAGGAATTATGCCATACATCTCAGCATCAATTATTCTCCAATTGATGGGTGCAGTTGTTCCTTACTTCCAGAAATTACAACAAGAAGGTGAAGAAGGAAGAAAAAAGATTACTCAGTTAACCAGATATGGAACTGTGCTTATTTCTGCTATGCAGGCTTGGGGTGTTACTGTAAAATTATTAAATACTCAATTTCAAGGATTGTCAATTGTTCCTCAGCCGGTTCAAGGGATTGGTTGGGTTATCTCAACTATCATAATTCTTACTGCCGGAACAATGTTTATGATGTGGATGGGTGAGCAGATTACAGATAAAGGAATAGGTAATGGTATTTCACTTATTATATTTATTGGAATTGTAGCTCGTTTTCCGCATGCAATTTTTGATGAAATTAGATTAATATCAGCAGGCCAAAGATCAATTATTATTGAAATAATTATAATTGCTTTTATGTTCTTTATCATCGCAGGAGTTGTTTTAGTAACGCAAGGTACAAGAAAAATTCCTGTCCAGTATGCTAAAAGAGTTGTTGGAAGAAAAGTTTATGGTGGTGTAACTCAGTATATTCCTTTGAGAGTTAATACTGCTGGAGTTATGCCAATTATATTTGCACAATCAATAATGTTTATTCCTACAACGGTATTATCGTTTTTCCCTGATAATGAATTTTTACAAATGGTTGCCGGTTGGTTCCAATATCAGTCACCAATTTACTCAACTATATATGCTTTGATGATTATCTTCTTTACTTATTTTTATACTGCAATTGCTTTTAATCCAAAAGATGTTGCAGATAATATGAAAAAGCAGGGTGGATTTATTCCTGGAATTAGACCTGGAAAACAAACATCAGAATTTATTGATAATATTTTAACTAAAATTACATTACCAGGTTCAATATTTTTAGCGATTGTTGCAATACTACCAGCATTTGTTGGAGCTTGGGGTGTCTCAGGAAACTTCGCCCAGTTTTTTGGCGGTACTAGTTTATTGATTATTGTTGGCGTCGCTCTGGATACTTTACAACAGATAGAATCGCACTTATTAATGAGACATTATGATGGCTTTATGAAATCTGGTAAGATAAAAGGTCGCAGATAAGATTTTGTGATTTTAATAAAATCAAAAAAAGAGATTGATTACATAAGAGAAAGCTGTAGAATTGTTGCAGAAACACTTCAGCTTCTCAAAGCAAATGTTAAACCGGGGATAACAACTTTAGAGTTAGATAAGATTGCTGAAGATTATATCAGAAGCAATAATGCACTGCCAGCATTCAAAGGTTATTCACAAGGCGGCGCACCTGGTTTTCCTGGTTCAATTTGTTCTTCTGTTGATGATGAGGTTGTTCACGGTATCCCGTGTTCAAGAACGCTAAAAGTTGGTGAAATTGTCTCTCTGGATATTGGTGTTCTTAAAAATGGGTTTTTCGGAGATGCAGCGTTAACAGTTGCAGTTGGAAATATCTCAGATGATAAAACAAGGTTAATGGAAGTTACTGAACGTTCTTTACAACTTGGAATTGAGCAAGCTATTGCTGGAAACAAAGTTCACGATATCTCAAATGCTGTACAGGTTTATGTTGAAGCAAATGGATTTTCTATAGTAAGAGATCTTTGTGGTCATGGTGTAGGAAAGTTTTTGCACGAAGATCCTTCAATCCCAAACTTTGGAAGAAAAGGAACCGGACCAAAACTGAAAAATGGAATGACCCTTGCAATTGAACCGATGGTAAATGCTGGAAAGTATGATGTAATTACATCTGAGGATGGATGGACAATAATAACTGCTGATGGTTCGACTTCAGCACATTTTGAACATACAATTTTGATAAATAATAATTTGCCGGAAATATTAACAATTTGTTAAATGGCTAAACAAGGTCCGATTAAAATAGATGGTATCATCACAGAAACATTACCTAATGCAACATTTAGGGTAAAGTTAGATAACGGACATGAAATTCATGCTCATATATCCGGAAAAATGAGAATGCACTTTATAAAAATATTAGTAGGAGATAAAGTCTCAATCGAACTTTCTCCTTATGATCTGACTAAAGGCAGAATTACTTACAGGTATAAATAGGAATAATTAAAATGAAAGTTAGAGCATCTGTTAAGAAGATTTGCGATAAATGTAAAGTTATTAAACGCAAGGGTGTTGTAAGAGTTATCTGCAAAAACCCAAAACACAAACAACGTCAAGGTTAAAAACAAAGGAGTATATCATTGGCTCGTATAGCTGGAGTTGATTTACCAAAAAATAAAAAAGTGTTGTACGGCTTACAATACATCTATGGCATAGGTGAGCATACAGCAGCAATAATTTTAGAAAAAGCTAAAGTTAGTCCCATTAAAAAAGTTTCCGATCTTACAGAAGAAGAGGTTGCTGAAATTAGATCGGTGATAACTGCTGAATACAGAGTTGAAGGAGCCTTGCGTTCAGAAGTACAGCAGAATATTAAGAGACTAATGGATATTGGTTCATATCGCGGTGTTAGACACCGTAAGAGTCTTCCTGCAAGAGGACAGAGAACAAGAACAAATTCCAGAACCAGAAAAGGTAAAAGAAGAACGGTTGCCGGTAAGAAAAAAGCACCATCTAAGAAATAATGTTTGACAATACGGAGATTTAAGAATTGGCTAAAACTGTAAAAAAGGTAAAGAAAAAAGCACACGTTGATTCCAACGGTGTTGCTCATATAAAAGCAACTTTTAACAACGTTCTTGTTACAATAACTGATATATATGGGAATACAGTTTCCTGGTCATCAGCTGGTAAGAACGGATTTAAAGGGTCAAGAAAAAACACACCATTTGCTGCACAAGTTTCAGCAGAAGCAGCAGCTAAAGAAGCGTATGATTTAGGAATGAGAAAAATCGAAGTTTTTGTAAAGGGACCTGGTTCCGGTAGAGAAGCAGCGATAAGAGCTTTACACACTGCTGGTTTAACAATTTCATCTATAAAAGATGTTACACCTATTCCTCACAACGGATGCAGACCACCTAAGAAAAGAAGAGTTTAATATATTGGAGATTCATTAAATGGCAAGATATACTGATTCAGTTTGTAAATTATGTAGAAGAGAAAGACAAAAGCTTTTCCTAAAAGGACAGAAATGTTTTACGGAAAAATGTCCTATCGAACAAAGAAACTATCCTCCAGGACAACACGGGTTATCTAGAAGATCCAAAGTATCTGAGTATGGAGTTCAGTTGAGAGAAAAGCAGAAAATAAAAAGATCATATGGTTTGTTAGAAACTCAGTTTAGAAATTATTTTGAGAAGGCTACCAGCCAAAAGGGCAGAACTGGTGAAAACCTGATTAAGCTTCTTGAACGACGATTAGATAATGTTGTTTTCAGACTTGGATTTGCATCATCCAGAAAACAAGCACGACAACTTATAACACATAGACATATTATTGTAAACAATACACTTGTTGATATTCCTGCTTACTTATTAAAAGCAGGTGATGTTATTCAGATAAAAGACAAAAGTAAAAAATTAGATGCAATTCATAATTCACTGAAGAGAGTAAAAGATAACACGTACGGTTGGCTAACTGTTGATAAAGCCACACTTTCTGGTACATTTGTGCAAATTCCAGAAAGAGCAGATGTTCCATTGAATGCTAATGAACAATTAGTAGTTGAGCTTTACTCGAAATAAAATTTTTAATTAGAATAAGATAGAGGATAATAATGAGCGTATCATCTTTAAAGATGCCAGAAGCTGTTGTTCTTGATGAAGCCAATTACACGAACTCGTTTGGAAGATTTACACTGCAACCACTTGAAAGAGGTTACGGTGTTACTTTAGGCAACTCCCTGCGCAGAGTACTTTTATCATCGCTGCAAGGTGCGGCTATAACTTCTGTTAAGTTTAGCGGAGTGTTGCACGAGTTTACTACAATTGAAGGAGTTGTTGAAGATGTTTCTGAGATTATTTTAAATCTCAAACAAGTGAGAATGAAATTTCTTTCTAAGAAACCAAATAAGATTGATATTTCGTTATCAGGCGCTTACGAATGGACAGCTGCTGACATTCAAAAAGCTAGTAATGAGGTTGAAATATTAAATCCTGAATTACACATCGCAACACTCAACAAAAGTGCAAAACTTGATATCGAAATTCGAGTTGGCAAAGGTGTTGGATATATTCCTGCCCAGGAAAATATAGTAACTGATCAAACTATTGGAGTAATTCCGATTGATTCCATTTTTACACCTATAAAACTTGCAAAATATGAAGTTGAGAATGTTAGAATTGGTGATAAAAATGATTTTGAAAAATTAACATTTGAAATTACAACTGATGGTTCTATAACTCCGGATGATGCTCTTACTCAGGCAGCTAAAATTTTAAGAGAGCATGTTCAATTATTCATAAATTTTGATATTGAACAAGAAGAAGAACAAAATGTTAGTCAAAAAGACAGTGAATCCGAGAGAATTAAAAAAATACTATTAACCCCGGTTGATGATCTTGAATTAAGCGTTCGATCACACAATTGTTTAAAAGCTGCTAACATCAAAAATTTAGCAGAGTTAGTTAGAAAAGATGAGCAGGAAATGCTCAAGTTCAGAAATTTCGGAAGAAAGTCCTTAGCAGAGTTAATGGAAATAGTTGAAACTCTTGGTCTTGATTTTGGAATGGATGTAGATAAATATATTAAAGAAGATTCTGAATCACATTAATTTAGATAGGTTGCTCAATGAGACATGGCGTTAAAGGAAGAAAATTAGGCAGAACAGCAAGTCATAAATCTGCACTGCTCAATGCATTAACAACTTCCCTCTTAAAGTTTAAGAGAATTAAAACTACTGAAGCAAAAGCTAAAGAAGCAAGAACTTTTGTTGAAAAATTAATTACAAAAGCTAAAAAAAATGATCTTCATGTTAAAAGACAAATAATGTCGCTTATACATGATAAAGATGTTGTTAAAGAGCTTTTTGCTGAAATCATTCCTAAAATTGGTGAAAGACCAGGTGGTTATACAAGAGTTGTAAAACTTGGCAATAGAAATGGTGATGCTGCACCAATGGCTATTTTGGAATTAGTTGATTACAATGATGTAGCTAACAAAAAAGCTGAAGAACATAAAGCTAAACGCGAATTGAAGGCTAAAGATAAAGCTGATAAAAAAGGAAGTGACGGAATCGAAGAAGCTACAGTTGTTGAAGAAAAAACTTCTAAAAAAAGTAAATAAAATAAAGTTAATTTGATTATTGAAAGAGTAATCGGAATCCCGGTTACTCTTTTTTATTATGTTTGAAAACCAAAAATTTATAGCATCAGTTTTCAGTACTGCTGAACTGCCGAAAGAAAGACTTCCTGAAGTTGTTTTATGTGGCAGATCTAATGTTGGTAAATCTTCCTTTATCAATTCTCTTTTTAACAGAAAAAATCTTGCAAAAACAAGTTCAACCCCCGGTAAAACAAGATCGATTAATTATTACAATATAGATTCAAAGTTCTATGTAGTTGATTTGCCTGGTTATGGTTATGCAAAAATCAGTCAATCGGAAAGAAAAAAATGGGGAAATCTTATTAATGATTTTTTTTCTGTCTCAAAGCATATACAATTAACTATCCATCTAATTGATAGCCGGCATCAGCCAACAGAATTGGATATAACATTTAACGATATGCTGAGAAAATTGGATATACCTTACATAGTTTTACTAAATAAATCAGATAAGCTAAAACAGTCGGAATATTCCATAGCAAAGAAAAAAGTTATTGGCACATTTCCGGAACTAATACTGAACGAAAATCTTTTTTACTTTTCATCGATAAAAGGCACTGGAAGTAAAGAAATTAAAAAACTCCTTACCGCATTATTTTATTAAATAGTTTATATCTTTGTTAATCAGAGTTTGTAATTTTTTTAACATAGATATATATTAACTTAGTATTAATCATCTGTAAAACTATTTCTAATGGATAAAAGACAAAAAAAAAGAATACTCATTTTTTTAATCGTTCCTATACTTGCAATTCTTCTTTTTATTACAGATGACCTATTAATTCGTGTCATAACAATTGCTGTTATAATTATCTATGTTGCTTTTATTATATTCTTAAGAGATTCAGTACGATTTGATGGGCGTTATTCTATAAATGAAAAAGATGAAATTGATGATGAATATAGTATACCTGCAGTAAGCGACCATGATGAATCATTTAAGATAGTTTCCAAAACTTCAAAAGTTGAAGTAATAACTTCTGATAATTATATACCTGAATTCAAATCACCTAAAACAACACTTATTCCACCGGATCTTAGAGAACGATTTGAAGAAATTGCAAATGAATCTTTACCCCCAGAACTTGGACATGATGGACAGTTTTCATTTGCATTGGAAAAAATGTTAACAGTTATTAAAGATGCATACTCTGCCCACACAGCCATTTTTTTCTGGTATAACAAGAAAAAAGAAAAATTAACAATTGAGAAATTTGTTTCTGCATCCCCGAATGAAATAGCAAAAAGAAAATTTGATATTGAAGATGATATTTTAAGTAAGATCGTTCAAAAAGGTGAACCGGAACTATTAAGTGATATCTCCCCCGCAGCGGAATCTGATGTGATAAGATATTATGATAAAGCACAAGGAATAAGAAGCTTTGTCGGTGTCCCTCTATTTTATGAAGGATCGTTAATAGCAATAATTGCAGTTGATGCAAAAGTTGGTGATTTATTTGGAATAGAAACTATTTATTCTCTTGGAAGATTTGTTCGAGTTATCACCATGATAATTCAAATCTTTGAAGAGAAGCATTCTGATTCTATTTCGCAGCAAAGATTAAAGGGTTTACTAAATCTTATCGGACCTGAGACTAATTTTGATACTGAAGATGGTGTACTGGTATCTATGCAAAACGCACTAAGTGATTTAGTTGAATGGGACGCATTTGTTTTTGTTTACTTTAAACCTGTTGAACAAAAGTTCGAGGCATTTAGAGTTACCAATAAGACGTCTTTAAAGTACATTGGGCAGGGTTTACAAATTGATCTCTCAGGGACATTAGTTGGTAAGGCAATACTTTCAGGTCTTCCAGTTAAAATTGATGACACAGCGCAGGATAGCTATAAAAGATTTTCAAAATCTGAGGACTTAACTTTTGACGGATCTTTTATGGCAATTCCACTTATGTATGGAACCCAAAACTTTGGTGTGCTGTGTTTTGAAAGTTTGAAAAAAAATATTTATACAAACTCTGACGTAAAGTTTCTAAATAATTCTGTTCATATTATTTCATATATAATTTATTCACATTCATCTCAAACTCTTATTAAAAGTCTGATTGCACTTGATCTTGAAACTAGAGCTTTAAATCTTGAAACATTTAAAGAAAGGTTGAGTGCTGATCTTTATAAAGCACATTCATTAAATGTTCCGGGAGCATTAGCTTTGGTAAAGATAGATGAATTTCTGGAACAAGAGTCCTTATTTGATGGTGATCCATTACCAAAAGTTCTAAAGGTTGTTGCTGAATCGATAGCTAAGGAAATGACACCACTTAACATTTTTGGCAGAATTGATGAAAAACTTTTTGCAGTTTACTTCTTTAACACTGATGCAAAAAATGTTTTTATATGGGCAGAAAAACTGCGTGTTAAAATAGCTAGAAAACCAATAGCTATCGTCTCAAAACAAAATACTTATACTGTCTCAATTGGTGTTGCATCAACACATGGAAAACTTGATACCGATGAGGTTTTCAATAATGCAGAGTTAGCTTTACAAAAAGCTCTTGAAAAAGGCGGAAACGCTGTAAGAAATATTAACTAATCTTTTTCTCTCTCATTTTATTTCATGCAACTATTATGAATAACTTTTATATTATCGTACTTGATGGTGTTGGTGTAGGTGAGTTACCGGATGCAAGTTTATACAGCGATAACGGCAGTAATACTCTGGGTAATATCGCTAGAGAACTCAACGGATTACATCTTCCAAATTTTCAAAATCTAGGAATCGGAAATGTAATTCCAATCAAGGGGTTAGATAGCATAGCTAACCCGATAGCTTCATATGGTAAGATGTGTGAACTTTCTAAAGGTAAGGATAGTACAACAGGGCATTGGGAAATAAGCGGTTTGTTTGTGGATACTGATTTTGATTACTTCCCAAATGGTTTTCCTGAAAACATCATTGATAAATTTTTACAGACAACAGGATGCAAAGGATTTCTCGGTAACAAAGCCGCCTCAGGTACCGAAATAATTAAAGAATTAGGTGATGAGCATGTAAAAACGGGTTTTCCTATCATTTATACCTCGGCAGATTCAGTTTTTCAAATCGCAGCTCATCAGGATGTTATTCAACTTGAAAAACTATATGAAATTTGCGATAAAACAAGAAACAAAGTTTTGATACATCCATTGAAAGTTGGAAGAGTTATTGCACGACCCTTTCTTGGTAATAGCGGAAGTTATGAAAGAACAGTTTATAGAAAAGATTATTCATTAGATCCTCCATCAGAAACAGTACTCGATCTTTTAACGAAGAATAAAATTAATACCGTTGCAATTGGAAAAATTAATGATCTATTTAACTATCGTGGAATATCTGTCGAGGTAAAATCCAAATCTAATAGAGAGGGATTTGATCAGCTAATAAAGGCTTCTAAGGAATATCATAGTAGCCTGATTTTTATTAATCTTGTTGATTTTGATGTCTATTACGGACATCGAAATGATGTTGAAGGATTTGCAAATGCATTAAAAGAATTGGATAACTTTTTACCAGAGTTTCTTGAAAATCTGCATCAATCTGATAGAGTAATATTTACAGCAGATCACGGTAACGATCCAACAACACCAAGTACCGATCACAGCAGAGAGTATGTTCCTGTTTTGTATTTCGGAAAAAATAAACCAGTTACAAATTTAGGAATCAGAAATACTTTTTCTGATGTTGGCAAAACAGCAGCAGAATATTTTAATGTTAAAAATGTTTTAAAAGGAACAAGTTTTTTGAATGAATAGTCCTAATGATATAATTCCTGATAATAATATGGAATTAAAAATTGATAAAGAATTATTAGAACACATTATTGAGATTCAGGATTTACCAGAAAAAGTTGTTTTAAAGTTTTTATCAGCCGCGGGTTCTCTCGCTTCAACCAATTTTGGAAAGAAAAATTTAAAGAGCAATGAAGAAGATTCCTAAATATTTGTTAGAGACTGATGTGCTTTTAGAATACTTGGTACAATATGAGCTTGATAAAGAGTCATATTTGGTAAAACTGATGCAAGAGGGAATCTGTTTCACTTCTGTACTAAATGCATCAGAATTATTTATGTTTGCAAATTCTGATTATGAAAAGGAAAAAGTAAGAGATTTATTGAATGCACTAAAAGTTCTTGGATTACACTCACGGTATAGTTTGAGTATTCCAAATTATATGAATAACTTTAAGAATATCCGTGATGCTTTGTTTTACATCTTAGCTGAACAAAATAGATTATCGATTGTTAGCCTAAATCCTGAAAAATATTCAGGTTTAAGCGTAAAATCAGTTCACCCTGATACCATCTAAATGCCAATTAGAAACAGGTAAATTAACTTGGCTCTTTATTTTAAATCATTTCATCTCTATTTTTAATCAAAGTAAAGATTATTTAATAGTTATGCATTGATTGCTACCTGAATATTTTATTACTATCAGCTCAATAAAGCCTTAGGGATAATAAAATGAGAATAGTTAAACAATTTACAAATCGGGAAAATCAATCATTAGATAAATACCTTCAGGAAATTGGCAAGGTTGAATTGCTGACACCTGAGCAGGAAATTGAACTTGCAATTCGCATGAAAAAAGGCGACCAATCAGCAATGGAATTGCTTACAAAAGCCAATCTACGTTTTGTTGTTAGTGTTGCAAAACAATATCAAAATCAGGGCTTATCACTTGGTGATCTAATTAATGAAGGTAATTTAGGTTTAATTAAAGCCGCTAGACGATTTGATGAAACACGCGGATTTAAGTTTATTTCCTATGCTGTTTGGTGGATAAGACAATCAATTTTACAAGCTTTGGCCGAGCAATCACGAATCGTACGACTTCCATTAAATCGTGTTGGTGCGCTTAATAAAATTGGGAAAGCATATAGTAATCTAAAACAGGAATTTGAAAGAGAACCTAGTCCCGAAGAAATAGCTCAGGCACTTGAGATGGATGTTGATGAAATTTCAAATGCGATGAAGATTTATGGAAAACAGGTTTCTGTAGATGCCCCATTTTCCTTAGGTGATGAAAATAGTTTGTTGGACGTTATTCAAAACGATGAACAACCATCTCCTGATAATGAATTGATTTCAGAGTCGTTAAAAACTGAAGTTAAAAGTGTTCTGGCAATTTTACCTGATCGTGAAGCTGAAGTAATAAGATTGTACTTTGGTTTGGACGGTGAGTATCCGATGACTCTTGAAGAAATTGGTGATAAGTTTAATTTGACTAGAGAAAGAGTTAGACAAATAAAGGAAAAAGCTATCAGGAGATTGCGACATAATTCCAGAAGCAAAATCTTAAAATCTTATCTTGGATAATTGATGATTAAAATTAAATTCTTATTTATTTCTGCAATGTTTATTGGTGGGATAATTTCATTTGGTTGTTCTAGTTCGTCTGGTAATTTACGATATGGGGATAATAGTAAATCTACTGTGATAAATGATAATGATTCATTTTCTGATGATTCTTCTTTTGTGCTTGATGATAAAGAGGTTTCTGAATTCCAAGATCCAAGCGACTTACCAGAAAATGAATCCAAAATCGACTTAACTGAGTTGATGAAGAACCTTGATCAGAAATCTTCTGGTTCAGATGGTGAAGCATTGCTTTCTTCCAAAAGAGAATTAATGCTGATGGAAATAATAAGATATTTAAATACTCCTTATAAGTATGGTGGAAATTCTTTAAATGGAATTGATTGCAGCGCATTTACTCAAAGTGTTTATAAAAATTCCTGGCTGCTTGATCTTAACCGCTCAGCCAGAGAACAGTATCAGCAGGGGATTGTAATTGATGACAGAACAGCATTGGAATTTGGTGACTTGGTTTTTTTTAATACACGTAGACGAGTAAAGCCAGGACACGTTGGAATATATATAGGTGATAATTTATTTGCACATGCATCATCTAAATTAGGGGTAACAATTTCTTCCCTCGAGCACGATTATTATAATAAAAGATATATGGGCGCTCGAAGGATTGATGAACAATAAAATACCTTGGAATATTTAAATAAAAAAAGCTGTTCACATTGAACAGCTTTCTTATCATCTAAAGATGTTTAAGCAATTTAACTACATCCGGTTGTAGAACCGCAAGTCATACACTTCAAACAAGTTCCATTTCTAACCATAGTTATACTTTGACATTCCGGACATATATCACCAGTATAACCATTCTCGATTGCTTGTTTAACTTTTGTAGTCATACTATTTACAGCATGTGTTCTTTCTTGAGTTGCAGTTACTTTTGATCCTGGAGCATAGTTGAATTTTTCAGGATGATCTTTATCAAGTTCTACAAGACGTTCACTTATTATTTCTTCACTCTCAAATTCTGGCTCACTTAGTTTTTTAACAATACCTCTTGATGCTTTAGAAGTAATTTCATCTGTATCAACGTGTGAAAGATCATTTCTGCCAAGATATGTAACCGCAAGTTCTCTGAAAATATAATCAATTACAGATGTAGCCATTTTAATTTTATCATTACCTGTTACGATTCCGCTTGGTTCAAATCTAGTGAATACAAATGCATCTGTGAACTCTTCCAAAGGAACGCCGTGCTGCAATCCCAATGAAATTGAAATTGCAAAACAATTTATCAAACTTCTAAATGAAGCACCTTCACGATGCATATCAATAAAGATTTCACCTAATTGCCCGTTATCATATTCACCAGTTCTAATATAAACGGATTGACCATTTATTTTAGCTTTTTGTGTATAACCAGATCTTCTATCAGGTAATCTTCTTCTCTTTGCTATGTATCTGTGAATAATTTTTTCTGCAACTTTAACAATGTCATTTTTCTCTTTTTCTTCCATTATTGCTTCAATATCTTCATCACTCATAGTATTAAGTGGTTGGGATAATTTTGATCCATCACGATAAAGAGCGTTTGCCTTAACACCTAGTTTCCAGCTTTGCATGTAAGCATCTTTAATATCTTCAACACCTGCGTTGCCAGGTAGATTAATTGTCTTTGATATTGCGCCTGAGATAAATGGCTGCGCTGATGCCATCATTTTAATGTGAGCAAGAGGACGAATAAACCGTGTTCCTTTTTTACCACATTTATTTGCACAATCAAAAATTGAATAATGATCATGTTTGAGAAATGGGGCACCTTCAATTGTCATTGTTCCACAGACATAATCATTAGCAGATGAGATTTCTGTTTTGGAAAAACCAAGTTTACTTAAGACATCAAAATCAAATGAGTTTATTTCGTCCTCATCAAATCCCAAAGTTTTAATTAAGAAATCTGTACCGAGTGAAAATTTGTTAAATGCAAAAGTTATATCAAAAACAGATGGAAGAGATTTGTCTATTTTCGTAACCATTTCATCTGTGAATCCTTTTGCTTTTAAGGATTGAGGATTAATGTAAGGACAGCCATCCAACGAACCAGATCCTTTTGCATATCTTATAATTTCACTTATTTGATCTTTATTATATCCCAATTTTTCTAGTGCAGGTGGAATAGATTGATTGATTATTTTGAAGTATCCCCCGCCAGCTAATTTTTTAAATTTTACTAACGCAAAATCAGGTTCAACTCCTGTAGTATCGCAATCCATTACCAGTCCAATTGTACCAGTAGGCGCTATCACGGTCACTTGAGCATTTCTGAACCCATATAACTCGCCAAGTTCTACAGCTTTATCAGCGTCTTCTCTGGCTGCTTTAAGAAGATCTGAAGGGCAGTATTGAGGATTAATTCCAACAGGATAAATTGTCAATCCTTCATATTCTTCATTTGGTACATTATACGATGCTCGACGATGATTCCTGAGTACTCGTAACATGTTGTATTTATTTTCTTCATATCTTGGGAAAGGTCCGGCTTGTTTTGCTAATTCCGCAGAAGTAGCGTATGAAGTCATATGCATAATGGACGTTAATGCACCACAGATCGCAAATCCTTCACGGCTGTCATAAGCAATTCCCTGAAGCATTAATAAAGTTCCCAGGTTTGCATAACCTAAGCCGAGTGTTCTGTATTCATAGCTTAATTGGGCAATTTCTTTACTTGGAAATTGTGCCATCAAAACACTTATCTCAAGAACCATTGTCCAGATTCTTGTTGCATGTCTATATGATTGAATGTTGAATGCATGTTTTTCAGTATCATAAAATTTTACAAGATTCAATGATGCCAGATTACAAGCTGTATCATCCAAGAACATATATTCGCTGCAGGGATTAGATGCTTTTATTTCACCACCAGCAGGACAGGTATGCCACTCGTTTATCGTGGTATGATATTGAATTCCAGGATCGGCGCAGGACCACGCTGAATATGCAATTTGATCCCATAAATCTCTAGACTTTAAAGTTTTGCAAGGTTTAGGATTTCTTTTTTCTTTCTTTGCTTTTCTTTTTTCGGTTCGCCAGTAAAGATTCCAATTTCCATCATTAAGAACTGCTGTCATAAATTCGTTAGTAACACGTACGGAGTTATTAGAATTCTGACCGGATACAGTTGCATATGCTTCTGAATTCCAATCAGTGTCATATATAGGAAACTCAATAGATTTAAATCCTAATTTTGCAAGATGTATAACTCGTTCAATATAATTATTAGATATCTGTGCTTTTCTTGCTTCTAAAACAGCATAGCTTAATTTCTTATTAAGCTTTTTATTGAATCGATCATTTTCAGGATGTTCATCATAACAAGCTTTCATAATATTGTTAAGATGAAGATTACATAATTTTGAACCAGCAACAATTGCAGCAACTTTTTGTTCTTCAATAACTTTCCAATTAATGTATTCTTCGATATCCGGATGATCGAGATCCAGAGTTACCATTTTGGCCGCGCGTCTTGTTGTTCCACCAGATTTAATTGCTCCTGCCGATCTATCTCCAATTTTTAAGAACGACATTAGACCTGAAGATTTCCCTCCACCGCTTAAAGATTCATTTGAACCTCTTAATTCAGAAAAATTGGATCCAGTACCGGAACCATATTTAAATAATCGTGCTTCACGAACCCAAAGATCCATGATGCCACCTTCGTTAACTAAATCATCACTAACTGATTGGATGAAACATGCATGTGGTTGTGGATGTGTATAAGCATCTTCTGATTTAGTGAGTTCCCCAGTTTGATAATCAACATAGAAATGTCCTTGTGATGGTCCAGTAATACCATAAGCCCAATTTAATCCTGTGTTAAACCACTGAGGGCTGTTCGGTGCTGCCATCTGATTTGCGAACATATACATCAATTCATCATAGAATGATTTAGCATCCTCTTCAGAATCAAAGTAACCGGCTTTCCATCCCCAGTAAGTCCATGTTCCTGATAATCGATGAAACACTTGTTTAGAATCTGTTTCTGAAGTAAACCTATCATTTTCAGGAAGTTCTTGTAATCTTTCTGAATCAGCAACCGAAGGCTGCAGCCATTTTGGAACCCCTTTTTCGTTGACTTTTTTAAGCAGTTTTGGAATGCCTGCTTTTCTAAAATACTTTTGCGCAATAATATCTGTGGCAACCTGTGACCACTGCTTTGGCACCGAAACATTTTCCATTCTAAAAACACTTGAACCATCAGGATTTTTAATTTCAGATGTTCTTTTAGAAAATTCAAAAGATGATAGAGGATCCTTTCCCTGTGCGGTAAAAAATCTGTTAATCTGCATCCAACTCTCCAGAGGATAGACTAGTTAATAAAAAAAACTATTTATATTATTTAAGGATAGAAGTGATCCGGGATTTTTGAATGATGGTTTGTATAATAAAAAACCTAATATTTTTGTCACATCATTCATCATTAATTCACATCAGAAACTATTAAAAAAAATTATAAATAAAAAATAGAAAGCGTAGTTAATATATATTTTTTTGATCACTTAATTTTCAAATCGAAAATGAAAATAATTTGTTAAAAAAACAAATTAAATTTTATACAACTTACTCTTGACAATAAATTAATTTTAGCATCATTAGGAAATCTCAACTTCTCTATCAAAAATAATTACCGCTCAAAATAAATATCTCTTTTAATTATCGATTAGTTACTATCTTTATCATGATTTTAATCAATTTTTTGAAAGAATTATATTGAACGGCGATAAAATAATCGAGATTAACTCATTAACTAAAGACTTTAAAGATTTACGCGCTGTAAACAGTCTTAATCTTAATGTTTTTGAAGGTGATGTGTTTGGATTTTTAGGCCCAAACGGAGCGGGTAAAAGTACAACCATAAGAATGCTTTTATCTCTAATAAAACCTACTGAAGGCAGTATTAAGCTCTTTGATAAAACACTCGAAAAGAATCGTATAGAAATTCTAAAAAGGATAGGGGCTATTGTAGAAAAACCTGATTTCTACGGTTATTTATCGGCTTATAAAAATCTGGAAATTCTTGGAAAAATTTCCGGTAAGGAAATAAGTAAAAAAAGAATTATGGAAGTACTCGAGCTTGTTGGATTGAGTAAACGTTATAAAAGTAAAGTTAAAACTTTTTCACACGGAATGAAGCAAAGACTAGGATTAGGACAAGCACTGCTTCACAATCCTGATTTGATAATACTCGATGAACCAACAACTGGTTTGGATCCACAAGGGATGAAAGAAATTCGTGATCTTATTTTATATTTAAGCAAAGTGGAAAAGAAAACAATTTTTCTTTCTTCGCACATACTGCACGAAGTAGAACTTGTAGCAAATAGAATGATCATAATAAATAAAGGAACAACAAAAGTTGAGGGATATGTTCAGGATTTACTAAATGCAAAGAAACTTAAAGTATCGTTTGAGGTAGATGATGAAGAAAAGACCATTAGTCTTTTAGCTCAATCAGATTGGAAAAACAAACTTGAATCGAATGCAAAAACTGTGTTTATGTTCTCGCTTGAGAATGATGAAATAGCTAATCTCAATAAATATCTTGTTGAAAATGGCATTGCGGTTAGTGCTGTTATTCCAACAAGATCACTTGAGGATTATTTCTTAAAAATTACTGATGAGGTTGTATAATGTTGACACTTATCCAGATTGAATTGTATAAAATTTTTAAGAAATGGCGAACCTATATCGGATTTATGGCAATTGGTGTCCTGGTTCCAATTATTCATACAGCAATGGTGTTTGAGGGTAAAGATACGCTCAATTTTATGACAAGAAATATTCAAGATTCCTTTGTCTTTGTTGGAAACTTATTAAATGGATATTTAGTCTCGTATTTAATTTTAACCAGCCTCGCTGTACATATTCCATTTTTAATTGCCCTTGTTGCAGGCGATTTACTGGCCGGTGAGGCCACAGCTGGAACTTATAGGATGTTAATAACTCGTCCTATTTCGCGAACGCAAATAATTACTTCAAAGTTTTTAGCAGGAATTATTTATACGAATCTTTTAATTCTCTGGCTTGCTGTTATGAGTTTGGTTGTTGGGCTGATAATATTCGGAACTGGCGAACTTTTAGTAATCAGTAATCAAACCGTAATAATATTTGAAAAGAGTGATATTCTTTGGCGATTCCTCTTAGCTTATGGTTTTGCGTCACTTGGAATGTCTGTAGTTGCAAGTCTTGCATTTTTATTTTCTTCCCTAGTTGAAAATTCTATCGGTCCAATCGTAAGCACAATGGCAGTAATAATTGTTTTTATTATTCTATCAGCAATAAATGTCGATTTTTTTCAAACGATTAAACCATACTTGTTCACAAACTATATACTTTCGTGGCGATTATTTTTTGATGATCCTGTCGATTTTGCAGAACTGATAAAGGCTACTTCAATACTTGCAGGGCACATAGCATTTTTCTTTTTACTAGCTCTCTTTTTGTTCAAACGTAAAGATATACTTACATAATATGAGGACAAGATGAAATTATTAATCGGTTTATTTTTAGTTCTAGTTCAATTTGGTTTTTCTCAATCAAAAGATCCAAATGAAATAATAAATGCAGTAATTACAAACTTTAATAAAGTAAATGATTACCAGGTTGATGTGAACATTAAAGTTGATGTTGAGTTTATTAAGGTTCCTGAAACAAAAGCTAAAATTTATTTTAAACAACCGGATAAAGTTCATCTTGAAGCTGAGGGATTTGCAATGCTTCCTAAAAACGGAATGGAATTTTCACCTTCTACATTGTTAAAAAAAGATTACACTGCAATTTATGAGCAAGATGTTGAATTAAACGGATTTAAAACATCAATAGTTAAGGTAATCCCTCTTGGAGATCAAGGGGAAGTAATTCTTTCAACATACTGGATTGATCAGAAGAAACAAGTTATTAGAAAAGTTGAATCAACTACAAAAACTAACGGCACTTTTACTATTGATTTTACTTATGACGATAAAATAAAATATCCGCTCCCTGCTAAAATTGTTTTCGCCTTTAATATGGATAAGATGAATATTCCGGCAACGATTAGCGGGGAAACGAACAATGAAAAACCTGAAAAAAAAAATAAGAATTCTGATACAAGAACTAAGGGAAAGGTAATTGTCAATTACTCAAACTATTTAGTTAATAAAGGTGTTCAGGATTCAGTTTTTGAAGAAAAGAATAAAAAGACTAAATAATATGATTAAAATTCAGCGGCGGTTGGTCTTAGTTTGAGGAAAAACTAATCTATCTTAAAGTACTCTGGATTTTTTTTAACCCCGCTAAACTTAAATATTCCCGGAGCAAAATATTATTCACACCTAACCAAAAAAAGTCATTTAGCGGTTGTATAAAAAAAATGGGATGATAACTAAGTGCTAATCAATTACAATTTCAACAATTTTATTATTATCACTAAATCTAAATTTTGCGTCTTCCCAGTCAGGCGGGCCAAACAATCCACTAGCATTATTTGAAAAGCCATAATCTTCAACCGGAATGCCGAGAATATTCGTATTCAAATCATCATTAGCATCTTCATCGTGAAAAGCCTTTACCGCATAATCACCATAAGGTAAATCTTCAATCTCAATAGTTGCTGTATTACTTTCTATTGGAATTGTTTTGCCAATAAATGGTGATTTATGATTCTTATAATTTGCATCAGAATTACATAATGCAATTTTTACATTACCATTGTTAGAACTCAAACCGTTAAACTTAATAATTAGCTTTCCTTTCTTTCTGCCTCCATCTGAAGAAAAGTTAAGCGTTGAAAAACTAAATATTAAAACGAACAAAAAATAAATGATGCGCTTCACGAATAATCCTAATAATTGTTACTCATACTTTTTAAAAATTACCGATGTATTATGACCACCAAAACCAAATGCATTACTTAATGCATAATTAACTTTTCTATCCTGTGGCTTATTAAATGTATAATTTAAATCACAATCAGGGTCAGGATTTGCAAAGTTAATAGTTGGTGGTATCTTATCATTTACAACAGCAAGAATTGATGCTATTGCTTCAACTGCACCAGCTGCACCCAATAAATGTCCTGTCATACTCTTTGTTGATGAAACATTTAATTTATATGCATGTTCTCCAAACACTTTTTTAATCGCTTTAGTTTCACCAATATCTCCAAGTGGAGTAGATGTTCCGTGCATATTTACGTAATCAATTTCTTCAGGTTTAATTTCTGCTTGTTCAATCGCCATTTTCATAGATAAAATTGCTCCAGTACCTTCAGGATGGGGGGCTGTAATGTGATGTGCATCAGCTGATAGCCCAGCACCAATAATCTCACAATAAATTTTAGCATTACGTTTTAAAGCGTGTTCAAGTTCTTCAAGAATCAAAGCACCTCCGCCTTCGCCCATAACAAATCCATCTCTTGTTGAATCGAATGGACGGCTTGCTGTTTCAGGTGAATCATTTCTAGTTGAGAGTGCTCTATTTGCATTAAATCCACCCATCCCTAATTCTGATATCGAAGCCTCACTACCGCCGGCAACCATCACATCAGCCATCCCAAATTTTATCAAAAGAAAGCTATCTATCATATTATTGTTTCCGGTAGCACAAGCAGAAACTGTGCAATAATTTGGGCCACGGAAACCATGTTGCATAGAAATATGTCCGGCTGCAATATCTGGAATGAGCATAGGAATAAAGAATGGAGAAATCCTTCCTGGTCCTTGTTCACGATTAGTTACGGCCTGATCGTAAAAAGTTTGAATACCGCCAATTCCGCTCCCAAAAATAACACCTACCCGATTTTTTTCATCTTCAGATAGAGTTTCGGGTTTTAAGTTTGAATCTTCAATAGCTTGTTGTGATGCAACCAATGCATATTGGGCAAAAGGATCTAATCTTCTTGCAGTTTTTTTATCAAGAAATTTTAATATATCAAAATCTTTTAGTTCGCAGGCAAATTTTGTATCAACCCTTGAAGTATCAAATTGCTTAATCATAGCAGCGCCGCTTTTAGATTCCATCATACCACTCCAGAATTCATTTACAGTTAATCCGATTGGGGTTAAAGCTCCCATCCCTGTTACAACTACTCTTCTGTTTTTGTTAGACATTTAGATCCTCTTATAAGATTAAAAATTTAAGTTCTTTTGATATTTTTGAAGCGTAAAAATAATGAATTTAAAGTAAAAGCTTAAGCGAAAGTTGATACACTAAATTGATTGAAATGGCAAAGAATAAATCTTAAAATTTATCAGAAGTAAGTCTGAATATTGTCCAATCATCTAATGGTTTAGCGCCAATTTTTTTGTAAAAATCAATTGCAGACTCATTCCAATCCAAAACAGACCATTCTACCCGGCCATAATTTCTTTCTTTAGCGATTGAAATGATTTTATCTAGCAGCATCTTCCCAATTCCTTTGCCACGCATTTCTGGTTTTACGTAAAGATCCTCAAGATAAATTCCAGGTTTGCCAAGAAAAGTTGAAAAGTTTTTATAGAATAAAGCCTGTCCCACTATTTCACCATTAAACTCAGCAAGAAGAATTTCTACAAATCTATCTTCACCAAATAATGTATTACGCAATTCATTTTCTGTGGTATTTATTTGATCAGCAAGTTTTTCAAATTCGGCTAATTCCTTTATAAGTGCAAAGATTGCCGGAACATCGTTTTCATTTGCTGTGCGGATTAAGAATTTATTATCCATAATTTTTAATTTGTTGGAAATGGAAGATTCTCTTTCAATATATCTTTTATCTTTTCAAATGGAATTTCCGCAGTAACTTCACCCATTACCCAAGGACCAATTTCGTAAGGATCAAACTGAAGAACGAGCACACCTGGTTTGATATAAAAATCCTGATCATTCAGAATTTCAATTTCATCCTCAAACAATCCGGCTTCTATCAATGAATTTGCTTCATACTTTTCCAAAATCGCCTGCTCACATTCAAATGCTAAGAGATCAAATGAGTCATCTTTGATAATATCTTTAAGTGTTAATACGCTGCCATCTTTCATTAAAATGTTGTAACCAAGTGCAAAATAATTTCCATGCGCACCGCCTGTAAATTGATAATGACTTAATGCGATACTTATAAATTCTTTAGAGTTATATTCTACCTGAAATCCTGTTTCAAAAGTAAATTGCATCTCAGTACCGAACTCTAAAAAGTATGATGAATCCGTTTGCAGCTCATCAAACCATGCAATTGACTGTTTAAATTCTTCTTCCAGGAACAAATTAACTTTATTCTCTATCTCAGCATTTTCAAAGTTTATTATTTGCGGAAAATCAATATTAATAACTACTGTGCTATCTGAATTGCTACTAGAGTAATTGACAACTTTTGTTTCTACCGTATCAACTCTGTTATAACTAATGTTTTTAATGAGTAAACATTCTGCAAGAATAAAATTAGTGGAAATAATTAAAAGGAATATAAAAAGTACTTTTTTCATTTATATAGAACCTTTCACACGTTTAAGATTCAGTGCGTTTAATTTTTCTTTCATCTAAATACTTTTCTAAATACAAAACACCGGAAGAGAATAGATAACCAAATGCCAATCCAATCACTGCGCCGCCGAAAATATCTGAAGGGTAATGCAATCCTAAATAAACTCTGGAGATTGAAATTAAGGCTGCGCCGATAAACAGAACCCACTTTAAGTTGGGAAATAGTCTATAAAAGAAAATTGCCGCTGCAAAATTATTAAGTGCATGATTTGATGGAAATGAATATGAACCTGTACATCCAAGAGGAGTTAAAACATCAGCTAAAGCATTGCATGGACGAGGTCTTGCAAAATATTCTTTCAATAATCTATAACCGGTCTGATCAGTGGCAACAATTAATAAAAGAACTCCTAAAACGGCAAGTTTACCTTTTCTGCCTCCCTTAACAAAACTAACTCCGAGTAGAATTACATAGGTTATATACCAGTTATTTACATTTGTTATAATGGAAAAAAACTTGTCCAGAAATCCAATGGAAAGAGTATGATTGAAGAAGTAGAAAATTGCCAGATCGATTGAATACAAAAAATCTATCATGTAAAATATTTTCAAAATTGTTATTGTTAAGATAGAAATGATAAACCAATTTATCATAAAAATTATGTAGATTTATTGTGGACTTTATGAGCAAAAGATGAAGGACGAAAAATCTCTTATAGATTTTATTTATAACCCAAAGTTACCTTTAGTGAAAGCGAGGTATGATCGTATCAAAGAAGAATCAGGTAAATATTTAGTTACACCATTAAAGGTGATTGCATTGATGGTTGCCATTTCAGGCATCTTTGCAATGATATTTGAAGTTCGTCATCACGCCGAATTTGCATTTGAAATTTATTTTGTGAGACTGATTGCAACCCTTATCTCGTTTATAATATTGATTTTTCTCAATTCTAAAAATGCAATGCGGTACTCTATTCCGCTTGTGCACATTCTTCTTCTCACAATTATCGCTTCATCCGCTTTGATGATATTGTTAATGCCTAATTCTCTAATTGTTAATTCCCAGATAGTTGGGTTAATGATATTTACATCAGCAATGTTTCTTAATTGGGAAATTAAGAATCAGATTCTTGTTGCAATTTATTATAACATTGTTTTTGCTGTTGCCATTCTATTTAATGATCAGAAAATATATTTTTTACCAAATATGTTCGAATCCCTGATCTTTGTTCTATTCCTTAGTTTACTTTCTGTTGTTGGCAGCGCAATAAATTTCAGAATGCGTTTACAGGTTGCAGAAAATGCCTTGCGTGTTGAACAATCAGAAAAAAAATTCAGAGCAATATTTAATAATTCTTCAGACGGAATTTTTCAATCTACAACAGATGGGGATTTTCTTACAGCAAATGAATCATTGGTAAAGATGTTAGGACACGAAACTTTGGATGATCTTATTATTACAAGGGTAACTGACTATTATAAAAATAAATCTGACAGAGACAGATTATTAGCTGAAGTAAAAAAGCATGGGTTTGTTGAAAATTTTATTACAACACTTGTTGATAAACATAAAGATGATATTAATGTTAAAATGAATGTGCGTTACGTTACTGATGATATATCGGGCAGGAAATTTTTAGAAGGTACTATTCGTGATGTATCGATGGAAGTATTGGCTCAGCATTTACGTGAACAAGTTGAGATTGAACTTAAAACTGAAAAAGAAAAATCTGATGCTCTCGCTAAAGAAGCAATGAAGTTAAGCACCGCAAAAAGCCGGTTCCTTGCTAATATGAGTCACGAAATCCGTACCCCAATGAATGGTATTATTGGATTTTTAGCCCTTATTGAAAACGAATCTTATCAAAACCAGGAAGAACTAAAACAATTTATTCGCAGTGCTAAAGTATCTGCCGAATCTTTGCTGGATACTATAAATGCGGTTCTGGATCTTTCAAAAATTGAAGCGGGAAAAATTGAACTTGAAAATCTAAACTTCAATCTTAAAAAAGTAGTTACTCAGGCTATTTCAATTGTAAGCCCTAAAGCAAAAGAAAAATCTTTAAATGTTACTTACGAATTACCTGAAGATGGGAATCTAAATTTTATCGGTGATCCTACAAGAATAAGGCAGATATATCTTAATCTTTTAAGCAATGCAGTTAAGTTTACCAAAGAAGGCGAAATTAAAATTGTTGTTAAAACTAGTGAGCTTGAGAAAGGTAAATTTAGATTAAGTACTTCTATATTTGATTCAGGAATAGGAATTCCCGCTGATAAAATTAAAGAGTTGTTTAAACCATTCTCACAGATTACTGGGGCTGAGGGAAACAGTTTAGGCGGAACCGGTCTAGGTTTAGTTATTTGTAAAGAGTTTACAAATCTTATGGAAGGTGATATCTCTGTAAACAGCATTGAAGGTGAGGGAAGCAGGTTTGATTTTCAAATAGTTGTTCAAGAACAAGGATCGGATCAAACTGCAGAACAAATTGAAGAAGAGAAAAAAGCTTTGGCTGAGATTGAAGAGCCACAGTTTACCGATGCCGATATTAAACTTCATATTCCTAAAAGAAAAGGTTTTAAACTTCTTCTTGCAGAGGATAATCTTATAAATCAAAAAGTTGCAATTAGAACACTTAACTCTGCTGGTTATGAAGTTGATGCTGTAATGAATGGTGAACAGGCAGTTCGAGCACATACACAGAATCATTATGATTTAATTCTTATGGATGTGCAAATGCCGGATGTTGATGGATTTGCTGCAACTAAAATGATAAGAGCCTTACCGGAACCAAAAAATAAAATTCCAATTATCGCAATTACTGCTCATGCACTTATTGGCGATCGTGAAAAATGTATTGAAGCCGGTATGGATGAATATGTTCCAAAACCAATGGTTGCCCGTGATATTATTAGATTGATAGACCACTTCTTAAAAATTGATTATACTGATAATAAAAAGAATAAGGATGATATTTACGATTTAAGATTATTTGATTTTACCAGGCTAAAACAAATTAGCCTTGGTGATGAGATTTTTGAAAAAGATCTGCTAACAGATTACCTGATTGATGCAGAACATAAACTGCAGTTACTTCGCGATCTTCATTTAACCAGTGAAGTAAAAAAAATTATTGATATGGCTCATACACTAAAAGGATCCAGTTATTCTGTTGGTGCAAAATTGGTTGGTGATGAAGCGCTTGGTATTGAACTTTCCGCAAAGAATAATGATCTTGGAAATGTTGAGGAAAGACTGACCAAACTGGCAAAATCAATTAGAGAAACTAGAGAAGTTCTTAAGAATAAAATTACTTAAATAAATTTAAAACCAATTTTTCAGACATTGTTTTCCTGAGCGAAGTCGAAGGATGAATGCGATTGTAGAATATTATTGCCACACTTCGAAAGGCGCAGTGTGACAATAATATTTTTTACAATGAAACGCTCTAATTAAAATCCTTCAACACTTTTCTGATAATGCCAACAGCCAAATCAATTTCATCTTTTGTTATAACTAGTGGAGGTGCAAATCTTATAATATCACCGTGAGTTGGTTTTGCGAGCATTCCATTTTCTTTTAATGCAACACAAACATCCCACGCAGTTTTTCCGCTCTTTGCTGGCTTGATTACAATTGCATTCAACAATCCTTTACCGCGCACTAAAGTAAGATGTTCAAACTCATTTACCATTTTCTGAACTTCTGATCTGAAGTAAGCACCCATTGCAAAAGCATTTTCTGCAAGTTTTTCTTCAATCAAAACCTCTAATGATGCGATTGCAACTTTACAAGCTAACGGATTTCCACCGAAT
>CALLZX010000132.1 GCA_937858935.1 uncultured Ignavibacteriales bacterium
CGCCTCGTACAGAATCATCTACTCCATAGATATAGAAAACACGCTTGGCTTCAAATGGGATTTGGTCCTCAATAACAGTAAGATTTCCACGATTATCTGAAAAAGTTTTTAAATGTATTAGTTTTGCCATAAGCTATTTTACAAATTTCGATTTGTTAAAAATATTATAAACTCCAAATAAATTTCTGTAAATATACAACAATGGTGTTTTCCAATTTACTGGTTTTTCTGTTGACCCATTAGGATCGAATGAGCTATCAAGCGTTTTAATTTCTGATTTGATTCCCTCCAGAAAATTTATGTATGGTTCATAAAAAGTATCTAAAATGTTTTTATTCAATATTCTCCTCCCCAGCTCAATTTGATTGTTCTTAAAGAATTTGAGATAGTGAAAATGATAAAATACAGCATTAAACTTTTTACCGGTTTTAATTTCAGTACCTATTAAATCTCCATCAACATTTTCAAAACTGTACTGCTGAATATTCCATGCAGCTAGACCGCCGCCAAGATTTTGCATAACATGAACACCCTCAAATCTCTCAGTCCAATCATCAAGATAAAGCTGGTCACCAAATTTTCCATCTTCAAAACGATTGTAACACCATTCGATACATCTATCGCGCCACCAATTCAAAGCCTTCAAAGCTCGTTCATCATTCTTGAATGTTACAAACTGAACACAATATTTTCCTGCTTTCAATTCTTTATTATATCGCGGTGAATATCTGTGCTCCGTTAGCAGAATAGATTTATCACCCATTTCATCAAAAATCTCATTTGGAGATGAATAGAAAAATATATCCGAATCGATGTAGGTACAATTATCCACATTAAAGTTTTTAAGCACATACAGAATTGTTGATGATGTGGATGTCCAGCAATACTCAGCGATAGACCTGGTAGGTTTTACAGTCAATAATTTTTCATCTTCAAACTCATTAAGAGAGATGATCGTAGCTTTTTTTAAGTCCAGTTTCTTTAGGTTACTGTATGATTTTTCATCAAACGCAAAAATGTAAAGATGAAAATCACTACAATGCTTCTCTAATGAACGATAACAAGCTATCCCGCGAGATAAATAGTTAGAATCGAATAATGTGCAGAAGTTATACATAGTTATATTTTTTCGGCAAGAACGATGTTGTCTAAATATAAATCGTTATTCTTTGGTAAAATTTTAGAAATTAAAATTCCAAAAATAGTTACCGGGACAATTACTAAAATCAAAGCAAGGTTTTTTATAAATATATTTTGTCTTGTTATTTTATAAACATAAGCACTAAACAATTGCACTAGAACGCTATAATCATTTACACTCTTTCTTAGATCTAAAACTTCAAAACCGTTTTTCTCAAGCAGTGCCTTCAAACCGAACGAAGAATATCTTGCATAATCATAAGGCTGTTCATGTTCATCCCACACAAAAGGAACTGTTAAAAGAAGTTTTCCATTTGGTTTTAGCACGCGATTTATTTCACTTAGGAATTCATCAGGATTAAATACATGTTCTAGTACCTGATTCGTAACCACTGAATCAAATTCTGATTCTTTAAAAGGAAATGTTTTACCATCATAATAATAATCAGCCACTTTTTTTTCTGAATCAATACCCGTCTCGAACTCCAGTCCAACATAAGTTGAATGATTAAATAATTTCTGATAAGGTTTAGTCCCGCAGCCAACATCAAGAGTTTTACCAGTAATCTTCTGCCCCAAAGATGAAAGATTATTATATAAGCCTTTGCGGGCGATATAAAATGGATTTACAATAAGTCCCAATAAACCAGGGTTAAAATACTGGTCTTCAATTATTTTTTTAATTTTATCAAGCATCTTTTTTTGATAAGAACAAAATTGGTATTGCCATAAATAAATCTGGAAATGTTCTGCTCAAATAATCTTTAATCGTATTATTTGTTTTGGCCCAAAGTAATTGCTCTACTTTTATTCCTCCAACATCATTCAACAATTCATAAAAATCACTAATTGAAAACTGATGAATATGTCCTGTATTATACCATTTGTAATCAAATAACATAGGCCTAGGCATTCTTCCGTTAAAAAGTAAATCAATTCTGTTTTTATAAAATGCAAAGTTTGGAAATGAGATGATTTGATATCTTGAAATTCGTTTCATTTCTTTTAGCAATACTTCCGGGTACATAACCATTTGCATAGTAACATTGCAAATTGAGAAATCAAATTCAAAATTTTTGAATGGTAACTTTTCATCGATTCGGGTTTGTAATACATCTAATCCTTTATTCCTGCAAGCTTCAACACCGCTTACAGATATTTCTATACCTTGAGCAATTACATTTTTTTCTTCAACAAGTTTTTTTAATAAGGAACCGTTACCACAACCTAGATCTATTACCCTCGAACCAGATGAAACTAATTGAATGATATAATCATATTCTGCTCGGTTCTGAGATTGATTTTGGGAATAGTCATATTGTCTATTATCATCTTTCCCGGGTATATCAATTTTATGATTATTCATATAAAGCAAAAATAATTATTTATTCTTTTAAAGATAAAGTTTAATTGGGGTATTAAAAAGAAATGATATAGCTGGGCACACATTAACTGTTGTGCGCCCTTCAAAAATTTTGTGTTAGTTTGAATATTTTAGAATAACGCCTTCGCTACCAACTATCCATCCTGCGTTTTCATTTACAAAAAACACGGAGTTTAACCACTTATCAGTCCCACTGTTCACTTGATTCCATGATTGGCCGGCATCTGAAGTACTAAGAATCAACCCGTGGTTACCAACAATATATCCCTTACTGCTGTTAACAAAGGTAATATCTTCTAAATGCTCTGATGTAATATACTCAGTTTGAAACCACGAATTCCCAGCATTAGTTGTTTTAAGAACAATTCCCCATCCAGATACAGAAAAACCAGTTGTACTATTGACAAAATCCACAGCTTGTATCCATTGGGAATTAGCGTTTGCTGCTACCGTATTCCAAGTATTACCAGCATTAGTTGTTTTGTAGATTATTCCGCCTTCTCCAGTTGCTATAGCAACTTGTGAGGTAAGAATTTTTAATCCAAATATTGAAGCATAAGAATTTGTATACTGCAGACTCCATGAAGTACCCATATTTGTTGTTCTAAATATCAGCCCATTATCCCCCGTTATAAATCCGATTTCACTTTGAATAAACTGTATTTCATTTAGAATTGTATTATACCCTAAGTTAAATGAGTTCCAAGTTGTTCCTCCATCAATGGTTTTAAACACTAACCCATTGCTTCCGGCAATAAAACCAATATCTGCGGAAACAAACCAGACTGAATTTAGACTAACAGATGTGTTGATAGAAATATTTTGCCATGAATTTCCGCCATTAGTAGTCTTTAAAACTTTTCCTTGTGTACCAACGACCCAACCCAAATTGTCATTTATAAAGAATACATCACGAAGTTGGAGA
>CALLZX010000133.1 GCA_937858935.1 uncultured Ignavibacteriales bacterium
TTTCCAGAAAAATATTTGGTTCAGTGCAAAGAAAGTTTGGCGGAAAAATTAAATACATGGTTTGCGGTGGTGCTGCATTAGATAAAGAGGTTGCAAAAGATTATCTAACACTTGGTTTTGAAATTCTTGAGGGTTTCGGAATGACAGAATGTGCTCCAATGATTACTTTTACGAGACCCGGTAGAGTGCTTCCGGGTTCTGCTGGTGAGCCGCTAAAAGTAAACGAAGTAAAAGTTATTGACGGGGAAATTGTAAATCGCGGTCGTAACGTTATGCAAGGTTATTACAATCGCCCGGAAGAAACAGCAGCTATTCTTAAAGATGGCTGGCTATACACAGGTGATCTTGGACATCTTGAAAACAATAGAATTTTTATTACCGGTAGAAAAAAAGAAATTATTGTTTTATCAAATGGAAAGAATATAAATCCTGAAGAAATCGAAAATAAAATTCAAAGTATGACTGATGTAATAACTGAGATTGGAGTTTTTGAAAAACAAGATATGTTACACGCTGTAATTTATCCGGATTATCAAAAAGCAAAACAGCTTGGGATCGATAACGTTGAGGAAATGATTAAATGGCAGGTTATTGATAAGTACAATCAATCTGTTACTCCATATAAGAAGGTTATGAAATTTAGTTTGGTTAAGGAACCACTACCCCGCACAAGATTATTGAAGTTAAAAAGATTTTTATTACCACAGCTTGAACAAATATCAAAAGAAAAATTAGAAAATGTTACCGAACCAACTTTTCAAGAATACACTTTACTAAAAGAATTTTTACAGCAGCAAAAAGAAACAACTATTCATCCTTCTGATCATCTGGAAATTGATTTAGGACTTGATTCTTTAGATAAGGTAAACTTAGGTGTTTATCTGGAATCTAATTTTGGTGTTAAACTTTCAGAAGCAGAACTGGTTGGATTTCCAAACGTAGTTAAGCTTGCAGAGAATATTCGCGATAAAAAAACAAAGTTAAGCGTTGAAGCAATTGATTGGGGAAAAATATTCAAGGAAAAGTTGGATCTTGATCTTCCTAAAAGCTGGTTTACGCATAACATTATGAAAAATGGAGCCAAAGTATTTCTGAAATTATACTTTAGAATAAAGGGTGAAGGATTAGAAAACCTTCCAGAAGGACCATTTATTCTTGCACCAAATCATCAAAGTTTTTTTGATGGATTATTTGTTGCTGTATTTCTTAAAAACAAATTGATGAAACAAACTTATTTTTATGCAAAAGAAAAACATGTAAAAAATAGTTTCTTAAAATTATTAGCAGCAAAAAATAATGTTATCGTTATGGATTTAACTGATTTAAAAACCTCTTTGCAAAAAATGGCTGAGGTTCTAAAACGCGGTAAAAATATTATCATCTTTCCTGAAGGAACTCGCACGCAAACAGGAGAAATTGGTGATTTCAAAAAGACATTTGCAATACTTAGTCGTGAGTTAAATGTTCCGATTGTTCCTGTTGCAATTAGCGGTGCTTATGATGCACTTCCACGAGGTACGCATTTTCCAAAGCCATGGAAAAAAATTAGTGTTAATTTTTTAAAGCCAATTTTACCAGAAAATCATTCTTATGATTCATTAAAAGATATTGTGCAAAGTAAAGTTTCTGAGCAATTGAATAAAAATTAATTTACCCAGTCACACTGAGCGAAGTCGAAGTGTGACCTTTAAACTTAAGTATGGTCAGTCTTCGACAGTCTCAGACTGACAAATGGATATACAAAAAAAACCATTCTATGAAAAAAATAGGCTTAATACTTATTCTGATAATCATATTGCCTATTGCATTTCTTTTAGTAAATGAACTTGGAAAGTTAAACGAGAACGAACAGGTTCTTGAACAAATCTACAATAACCAACTGCAGGCAATATTATTTTCAGTAAATCAATATTCTGAAGATGTTGTTAGTAACAGTGCCAATAGTATAATTGATGATCTTGAATCCATTAATAATTCCCCCAGCAGCGCAGAGACTTTTAACAATTTATTGAACGAAAATAAATTGGTAACATTTATTTTTACAATTGATAGTCTGAATCCTGAG
>CALLZX010000134.1 GCA_937858935.1 uncultured Ignavibacteriales bacterium
TCTTTCGTTTGATAAGTTTAGCACAAATGAACGCAAAGAACTTTTAGCAAGATATTTAAGAAGCAAGAACAATAGAATTGATATTTTTTCTGTGGATCAGATTTGGGTTCCAAGATTTGCAAGATGGGGCGTGCCTATACAGCAATTTTTAGACAGCTCAGAGATTAATTCAATTATCCCCAACGCGTTGGAAACCTGTTATTATAAGGATTCACTGGTTGCCGTTCCTTTATATATAGACATTGCTTTAATGTTTTACAGGGATGATCTGCTTAGAAAATTTTCTGATTACCCCGAGTTAAAAAAACAGCTTGATGAATCTATAACATGGGAAAAGTTTATTGAGTTAAGTAAAAGATTTAACATCAACACAAACCCGTTTTATATTTTTCAGGCGGATGATTATGAGGGATTGATCTGTTCATTTACGGAATTAATGGCGAATCAAAATAATCCCGTTGTAGATGCAAATGGTAATTTAGAATTAGATACACCCGAGGGTAAAAAATCGCTTCAGTTACTTGTTGATCTTGTTAACAAGTATAATGCATCACCAAAAAGCGTTACATACTTAAAAGAGAATGAAAGTTACAACCTCTTTGCAAAAGATAACGGCGTATTTATAAGAAGCTGGCCGAGTATGATTGATGATGATAATGAATTTATGAATAATGAGATGAAATCAAATTTAAGAATGGCTCCGATGCCTCATTTTACGGGATCAAAACAAGGTTCTGTTTACGGTGGCTGGAATTTAATGATCTCAAAATTTTCAGAAAGAATTCCTGAAGTAATAAAGTTTACAGAATTTTTATTGAGTGAAGAATCACAAAAAATTATGTATGAAGAAGGTGGTTATCTTCCCACAACTAAATCGCTTTATGAAGATGAAGAGTTTATCAAAGATCATCCTGAACTTGAATTCTTTAAAACACTTTACAAAACCGGAGTGCACCGCCCATTTTTAGAAAGCTATACAAATGTTTCGGATATTTTATCATTCTATCTTAACAAAGCTATAAAAAAAGAAATATCAGTTGAGGAAGCGCTGAAGGAAGCAACCAAAAAAATAAATGAAAAAGCAATTTTAGTTAAATGATTTTGTTATGAGTGAAAAAAGATTTTTTGAAAAAATAAAAGAATATCATTTTGAGTTTAAGCACGTTACTGTGCTATTTATAATTCTGTTTGCGTTTCAGCTAATTGTGTCTTTCATTAACAAAGCCGCTGTAAAAAGTTTTTTAAGTACAACGCAAGAATGGTATCAGAAAGATTCCGCTGAAGAAATTGCAAATCTTACAACAACTTCATTAGAACTGGTAATTGAATCAATCGATACGAAAGCCCAGGTAAGCAAAGAAGATGAAAATAAAGTTATTCAGGCTTTTAATATTATATTCAGTCAGCAGCAGCTTAAACACAATATACAAGGACTTTATATAATTGCGCGGCTAGGGGATGAAGTTTATGCTATTGATGATGGCAGAGCATTGTACAAGTTTCTTTTGGATCACAACAAATTAGATCAGCCTGCTGATGACAAGAAAAAAGAAATCGTTGAGATGTACAAAAAAATTGAGTCTGAGCTAAGTTCTAAAGAGCAGATAAAAAGTATTATTACCGATAAGAAAACATTTAACATTTTTGTTCCTTTTGTTTTACGTGGTGAGTATATCGGCGCAATTTATATGCAAAACACTCCCGATTTTAGTTTTATAAGCAATCAGGTTATAAGCAACTATGATGAAACATCTGTTATATATCTTTCGCTTATTTTGTTTGGATTGCTTGCAATGTATTTTATTTCATCCTACACTGTAAAGGAAAGAGATGATACACAAAAAATGCTTTTTGATGAGCACGAAACTAATCTAAAAAAACAAATCAATTACGATAAGGAATTAGTTTTTACAAAAAGAATTTATCACACTCATCACAAAGCTGAAAAGATAATGGGGTTTATTAAGGAAGATCTGAGAACTTTATCAGCAGAAAACATTAATGAAATTAAGTATCGTGTTTCTAAGTATTCTAATTTTATTTCGCGGGTAATTTATGATATGAAATGGTTTGATCCGCCATTGCAGACAATACGCAATCAGATGTTTCATACGAATTTGAATGAAGTTATTAAGTTTATTGTTGAGAATATCTTTTTGAGGATAACTTCCAAATCGAATGTTTATGAAATTAAGATGGAAACTGATCCTAAAATACCTCTTGTTCCAATTAATGAATTTGTAGTTTGGGAAATTATTGAGCCGCTTATTCAGAACAGTATTGATCACGGCGGAGAAAACAATATTATTATAAAATGCAAAACTAAATTTGATGAACAGAACAATAAATCATATATAATTATTG
>CALLZX010000135.1 GCA_937858935.1 uncultured Ignavibacteriales bacterium
ATGCCTCAATTTTGTTTTCCAAAAACTATAAAAAAAGGGATGGTAAACCATCCCTTAAATGAATAATTAAGTTTATTTAGAAAAGTAAATGATCAAATACTTCATTTGGTATAACTGGATAACCCTGGTTGTAACTTATTTTACTAGTAAAATAAATGCTGCCGGGAATTCTAGCCACATCAACCAATGGGATTTTTGCGCCATACTTTGCATTTATAACCTTAATAAATTCGTTTGCCACTATACCATGAGCTTGGTTTGATGGATGAACTCCATCTAAGCTGAACAATCCGCCTGATACATAAGTTGTTTTGAATGTGATACCATCAATATTAGTTCCACCTGTAAAATCATTTGCTCTGAATTGATTAAACACACCATTAATATCTACTAATCCAAATCCAAAGGTAGCAGCAAGTGAAGCAATTGTTCCATTAAAAGCTGTTACTGCATTATTAGCAATTGTAATCTCATCTGCATCCAGAACAAAAGCGTTTGGAAATGGATTTTGTGGATGGAAACCAAACGGTTTTGTTGTATCAATTCCAGCTGGTAAACCTGGGAATCCAAAATCTTTATAAAATTTTCCAGTACTCTGTCCTAATAAAGCAGCATAAGAACTTCCTCTTAACGTAACAAGTATTTGTCCGGAGGCTAAATTTTGTTGAGTAGCAGAACCATTACCAATTCCTGTTTCACCAGCTTTTTGATAAACGAATCCAAGTGGTAAATTTGTCCAAGGAATACTAGGATTAATAGCTATCTGTGAACCAACCGTTGTAAAAAAAGGAATTGCAGTGACGCTAGGAATATTAGCAACCACAACTTTGGCACCACTAAGAGTAGCATATTGAGCTAAACCCTGAGAAATACCACCGTAGATTTGACCGAATTGTGCTGCATCTGTTGGAGCAGATGGTGCAGTTCCGCCGCTTGTGGCGTAACCAAGTACATCATTGTTTCCAATCCATAATGTAATAAATGTTGGGTTTAAAGATATAGCTTGTTGTAATTGTGTGCCTTTATTTAAAACACTATTTCTTAGTACAACATCAAAGTATGGATTAGGTGTATTTGCAAATAATGCTGACGCACAGTTTGTGGAATTCGTAGCAAATAAAACATCGTAGGTTAATGCACCAGGTACACCAAGATTATTATACGGTGCTGGATATGTTGCATTTAATAATGATCCGCGAGAATTATTGTAATAGATTGTGAATGGAGCTAAGCTTTCAACTTCCATTCTTCCACCAAGTCCTGGGTCTGAAACATAGGGAATTTCGAAATTAACTCCGACTTGCTGAGCAATTAGATTTCCGTAACTGTACATTTGCCCACTTTGATAAATAGTACCGCTCTGATATCCGGCTGTAATACTATTACCAATTGTAACCATTTTTGAAAAGTTTGCTGAACCGGTTTCAACAGTTTGAGTAATTGGAGGATCTAACTCAGTGTAATCATCACAACTGATAACAACAAAAGTTAGTAATAAAAGAGTAAACAACATTTTCATTTTATTATTCATTTTATCCATTCCTCCTACAAACTATATAAAAAACTGAGTGAAAAAATATTTGCATATGTATTGTAAGTACCATTAAATCTATAATCAGGGGCGCTGTAAACTTCTTCAGAATCTGTAATAGTTAATTGTTTTCCTCTTATAAATAGATATGATCCCTGAAAGCTTAAATTCTCAAATAAGTGAGCTTCAATACCAAAACTTAATCCTATTCTATCAGATTCTGGAAGAGAAGGATTTAAATATTGATTGGAAACCGGGTTATTATCAAAATAAACACCGCCCATAAATGTAACCTGATCATCAAATTTATAAGCACCACCTAATCTCAATATATAAGAATCATCATACTTTCTTGGACTTGAACTAACAACATCAGGTTCCGGATCAGTAAATTTAACTTCCAACTTATCATAGCTTGACCAACCGACATATTGATAGTCTGCACTTACTTTTACTCTTTCAGAAATATCAACGGCAACACCAACTGCTATATTTTGAGGGGTTGTTAATTCTGCTGTTATATTTCCTTGTGGTAGCGAATTAATAACCTGTTCAGGAGCCTCTAAGATTGTAGCTGTACCTTCAAATTCATATTTAACTTCACTGTGGTAAGAAGCACCAATCGAAATGAATTTAGCGGGTTTAAACATTAGACCTGCATTAAATCCATAAGCAAACATGTCATCTCCTTCAAGATGAATGAATGCTTCCTCATTATTTAAGTATGAAGGCAATTGATTTTTTCTTGTGATAAGTACATCTGCAAAACTATATACAAAACCAACACTAAGAGATAAATTATCTAGAGCTTTGTAAGCAACAACAGGTGTTAAAATAAATGTCTTTAACTGTGTTTCTACTGCTAAGTTTTTTCCGATCCAATTTTCATCCCATTCTGTTCCTAAACCAAATGGGGTTGTGAAACCAAGACCAACTGAAAATTTATCACTCAGACTATGGGAAGCGAAAAAATGGACTGGATAAAAAAGTAAATTTTTTCCTCTATATTTATCAACATCCGGGGTTACTCCTCTAAAAGTACTATTTGGAGCAATAAATGAAGCACCGAAAACAATATGGGTTCCTTTTAGAAAGGATAAACCCGCACCATTCCAATAAACTGCTGATGGATCGTTTGCAACAGCTGTAAAAGCGCCTCCCATTGCTAAGGCTCTAGCACCGTGTTCATTAAGCTGAAATCCACCGCCGAACAAATTGGTAGAAATCATTAATGAAAACACTGTTAAAAGTAATATTCGAGATCTCAAGTCTCTCCTCCTGATGAAAGTGATTGATAAGTAGTTTAGCGAAAATTAGCAATTTTTTACAAATAACAAATTATTTAAGACTAAACAGAGAAATATATTTTTCTACTGGTTTTCCTTCAGAAACAAATATCTCTTTAATTGTTCCGTCTACATTAGATTTTATCTCATTCTCCATCTTCATTGCTTCTAAAATCATAACTGTCTCACCTTTAACAATATTATCTCCAACATTTTTTAATATTTTAAAGACTAATCCCGGCATAGGAGATTTAATAATAGTTACCTTTTCTGTATTACTCTGTGAAGCTGATAAAAGTTTATACGCTTTTTCTTGAAGCGTGGTTCTAATATTTAAATTGGTAAAATAATTATTAACTAAGATAGAATCTTCACTATCAGATTTTTTCCAAAACGATGTTTCGTAAATTTTATTATTAATTTTAAGTATAAATTTTGATGGGCTTAATTCTGTAATTGCATAATTCATCTGCACATTATCAATCTCAACAATATTTTCATCTACTATCTTAACCTGTTTGATATTTCCATTTATTCTAACTACAAATTCATTCATATTTCTGCTCCCACCAGTTACTGCTAGATTCAGAGGCGCTTTTCTTTATTGGAGATTTCCTGTTCAATTTTTTGAGAGCGGCTAAAACACTCGCAGCAATTTCGTACTCCTCATTATTTTTAGATGATTTGTCTGATAACAATGAAGTATAATTTAGATTATCAATAAAATTGATATCATAATTACCACTAGCAAACTCATCAGTGTTCAAGATATAATTTAAAAACTTTTTATTTGTAGTTATTCCAGCTATTTGAAATTCATCTAAAGCTCTATTCATTCTGCAAATTGCATTACTTCTATCTCTATCCCAGCAAATAAGTTTAGCTATCATTGGATCATAATAAATTGATATTTCAGAATCTGCTGCAAAACCAGAATCAACTCTTACTCCTATTCCATTTGGTTCTTTATAAAGTAATATATTTCCTGTTGAAGGAAGAAAACTATTTTCAGGATCTTCTGCATAAATTCTACATTCTAGAGCATATCCGTTAATACGAATATCATTTTGGTTGAAAGATATTATATTTCCAGCAGCAATTGAAATCTGTTCTTTAACAAGATCAATACCTGAAATTAATTCTGTGATAGGATGTTCTACCTGAATTCTTGTGTTCATCTCAAGAAAATAAAATTCTTTCTTTGTATCCATAAGAAATTCAATTGTTCCAGCATTAAAATAACCACAAGCTTTTGCTGCTTGAATTGCGGCAGCAGTAATCTTATCTCTTGTTATACTATCTACAAATGAGGATGGAGCTTCCTCAATTATTTTTTGGTGTCTTCTTTGTATTGAACATTCACGTTCAAAAACATGTCGGTAATTTCCGTGTTTATCAGCAATAACCTGAACTTCAATATGTTTTGGATTTTCAATAAACTTTTCTATGTAGACTTCATCGTTAGCAAAAGACTTAAGTGCTTCTCTTTTTGTTGATTCAAATGCTGATTTAAATTCATCTTTACTAGTTACTTTTCTCATTCCCTTTCCGCCACCGCCAGCAGATGCTTTTAGCAAAACTGGGAATCCAATATTTTCAGAAATCTTTATTCCTTCCTCAACATTACTAATAGCCTCCAGGGTACCTGGAACAACTGGAACCTTATTTTTACTCATCAAAGTTCTTGCTGCTGTTTTGCTTCCCATCATCTTTACAGATTTTGAGGTGGGGCCAATAAACGTGATTCCGCTTTTTTCAACTTCTTCAATAAATGAAGTATTCTCAGAAAAGAAACCATAACCGGGATGTATTGCATCCGCTCCGATTGATATTGCAAGCTCTATAATTTTATTTTTATTTAGATATGAATCAGAAGCAGAAGAAGTGCCTATATAAAACGATTCATCTGCCATTCGTGCATGAAGTGAAGTAAGATCAGCATCAGAATAAATAGCTGCAGATTTAATTCCAAGTTCTTTGCATGCTTTAATTACCCTAACAGCTATTTCACCTCGATTAGCGATAAGAATTTTCTTGAACAAATCAACTCCTATTTTAATTCAGCAATAGTAATACCTTCACCGCCAAATTCAATTGCAGCAAAGTAATAATTCTTAACTTTTTCATGTTGTTTTAAAATATCCCAAACAGTTTTTTTAAGAACTCCTGTTCCCTTTCCATGAAGAATTTCAACGCGCTGTAAGGAACTCTGATAAGCATCATCTAAAAACTTAACTATTTGAAAATCAGCTACTTCTGGTTTTTCTCCGCGTATATCCAATCTGTAATTTGCTTCTGAGATTTTATATGTTGAGTAAGTATTATCAACTGTGGGTTTCTTTTCTTTTGTTTCAAAAAGATCAGAAATATTTACATGCATTTTAATTAAACCTGATACTATTGTTGCTTTTCCTTTATTCAACTCAATTATTTTTCCAGTCGTTGATGAATTATTAATTCCAACATAATCCCCAACAACGAAATTCATTTTATCACTTATCTTAACAACATAATCGGTAAAAACTTCTTTATTCTCTGACTTTATTTCTTGGATAATTTTTTTTGATTCCTTTATAACATCCTTACTCGCATTCGATTCACGTAAATCCTTAATCACTTTTTCAATTTTTTTATTCACATTTTCAAGATAAAGCTCACCATCATATTTTACTTTTTTCAGTATTTCCTTCTTCTCATTCTCAATTTTCTCATAACTTTTTTTGTAAAGTGAAGACAGTCCCTCAAGTCTTGAATTTTCAATCTCAAGTGCATTTAACTTTTTATTCAGTTTGTTAGATTTTTCTTCAAGCTCCGATAAGAATATTTCCAGGTTCTGCTTATCAGAATCAATATTTTGCTTTGCTTTATCTAAAACATCCTCACCTAAGCCAGTTCGTTTTGCAATTTCAAAAGCATAACTTGATCCGGGAATGCCAAGATTAAACTTATAGGTTGGTGAAAGATTTGTGTGATCAAATTCCATTGCAGCATTTTGCATTCCATCAATATTGTATGCAAATACTTTTAAACTTCCGTGATGTGTTGATGCAAATACAGTTGATCCTTTCTCCAGTAACGTTGAAAGAATTGCTGCAGCGAGGGCCGAACCTTCTGCCGGATCAGTTCCGGTTCCAATTTCATCCAAAAGAATTAATGAATTTACTCCAGCATTATCAATGATGCTCTTAAGATTTTTTAAATGAGAACTGAAAGTCGATAAATCATCTTCAATTGATTGTTGATCACCAATATCAATTAAAATGTTTTCAAAGATATGAAAATTGGAATTTGAATTAGCAGGAATATGAATACCTGCCTGAAACATTATGCTCAATATTCCTATTGTTTTTAATACAACAGTTTTGCCACCTGCATTTGGACCAGTAATAATAACAACTTTATCATTGTTAAGTTCAAAACTTAAAGGTACTGTCTTTTGTCTGCTAAGTTTCTTTAATAAGATTGGGTGTCTAGCTTCAGAGATAAATATTGGTTTTGTGCTATCCACCTTAGGAAACGATCCAATTATTTCAATAGAATATTTTGCTCGTGCAAAAATAGAATCAATGTACGCTATAGTGACCAGAGAAGTTTTAAGTTGTTCACTTGATTGTCCAATCATTTTTGTAAGTTCTTTTAATATTCTTTCGATTTCCCTTCTTTCAGCAAAGGAAAGCGATATAATATCATTATTCAGATCAAGTGTTTCTTCAGGTTCAATATAAACCGTTTGTCCTGTTGCAGATTCTGAATGAATAAATCCCCGTATGTGTCTCTTATGTTCAGATTTTATTGGAATCACCATTCGACCATCGCGTAAAGTCAAATAATCTTCTCTTACGATATCATCATCTTTTAAAGTTTTTATAATCCTATTTATCGATTTAACAAGCTCATTTCTTCTGGAATTAATGTCTTTCTTTATTCTTGAAAGTTCGTTACTAGCATTCTCTTTAACCTCACCCTGTTCATTTATAACTTTTTCAATGTGGTGTTCAAATAATTTATCAGAAAATAGAATATTTAATTTTTCTCTAAGTCTGGAATCATCTTTTAATTCTGATTTTAAGAATTGAATTACAAGCCTGGATGTTCTAGCAAGCTTAAGAATTTCTAAAACTTTGTTACTTGATAAAATCGCACCTTCAATTCTGCTTTCAGATAAAGACTTATTTATATCTGATAAAAAATCAATCGGAGGATGACCGGCTGTGTTCAGAATTTCTTTAGCTTCTTCAATTAAGATGCCCTCAGCAGTAATAAAATCTATGTCTGAAGTTGGGAATAAATTCAAGATATGATTTTTTCCGCTTTCTGTTGAAGAGTATTTAGAAATCTGATTTAGAATTTTTTCAAATTCTAATTTTTCTAAAACAAATTCATCTATCATTGGATAGAATCTTTTTGATTAATGTAATCTTTAATTACATCCTCAGTACTTGGTGTGTAATCCTTAAGGAAGTCTATTGAGGTTGGGATAGTAGCATAAGCATATTTATAAAATACAGATGATTTTTGAGTTTTCTTATCAGGAAAATCAAAGATATTTAAAAGTAATAATATTGCACTTATAAAAAATAACAATTGTATTATTCCAACAAATCCACCGATCAATTGGTTAATTAAATTATTAACTTTATCAAAAGGATGAATTACACGTTTAAGTATTGTTGTAACAATCATTATTGCAATAAACAATAACAGCCCAGCCATTATTTCTGCAAGATAAAATTCAATTCCAAAAACTGATTCTATCATTCTTCCTACAAAGGACGAAAATAAAATGGCAATAGTTACTGCTGCAATAAAACCAATTATGCCAACGAGTTTTCTTACAAAACCGTCCTTAAAACCTAAAAGAAAACCAATTGCAAGAGCCGTAATTATTATTATATCAATAAAATTCAATTTTAAACCAAATAGCTTTCTACTATCAATTTTACAAGTTTTCCATCAGCTTTACCTTTTAATTCTTTCATAACTAAAGGCATTAATTTAGGAAAATCTGCTTTACTCTTTGCACCAATTTCGGTTGCTAATCTCATTATTTCATTTTTAATCTCTACTTCATCCATTTGTTTTGGAAGATAATCCATAAGAACTTTTAGTTCAGTTTCTTCACTTTCAGCAAGTTCATTTCTTCCTGCATTACGAAATTGTTCTATAGAGTCTTTTCTTTTCTTTGCAGCAGTTGTAAGCATTTTTAATTCATCTTCAGGTGTTAGCTCTTTAGCTGACCCACTCTTTTCAAACTCAAGTATCAATGCACGAATTGATCTTACAACGCTGAGTCTGATTTTATCGCCAGACTTCATCGCATCTTTTAAATCCTGATTTATTTTATCTTTTAAATTCATATTAACCTCATAAATTGAAAAAGGCAGGTGAAAAAATTCAAACCTGCCTTAAAATAATTAGATACTATGTTAAAATTAAACTTTAATCATAGCCGAATAATTTATTCTTAAGCAAGAAGCTTTTCTTAACTCCTGCTGAATATCAGTAACAAATCCCATATCTGTTTTTTGATCTACTCTCAGTGAAACAATAACATTAGGAAGTTCAACACGTTTATTATACATAATATTTTGGATCTCTTCCACCTTAACCAACGAATCATTTATCTGAACTCTTTTATCTTTGCCTACCCAGATATAAGAAACCAGCCTTTTATTCTCAATTTTTTCAATAGCCTTTGCTTCAGGAAGTTTAAAACTTACCAGAACTTCAACTTCTCTCATAGTTGTAGTTACCATGAAAAATAACAGAAGCATAAAAATAATATCCGGCATTGAAGAAGTCGGAATTTCTGTCTTTGAATTTGCTCTTCTTTTTTCAAAATGCATTTCTTAATTCCTCTGCTATTTTTTAACTAATTCTGGTTCAGCAATAGATATAATAATTGGAACAACTTCTTTTACATCTGCTTGTTGTTCCTCATTTAGATCGCCATATTTTTTACCATATTTGCCATTAGAATATTCATCTCTTACTTCAAAGTATGCAAGTTTTATCTGATCTAATGCCGCTATATAAACATTATAAACTGTTTTTCTATCAGTTTTTAACGATACAATCATTTTCTTGCTTTTAGGCAAGTCATTTTTGCTAGCAATTCTAGCCTTTAACATATCTTTAATTTGAAAAACAGGAATAATATTTCCATCTATAAGAACATCCCCATTTTCATTAACAAGAACAGAGGCCATTCTGTTGGGATCAACTTTCACTTCCACTTGATCTTCAACTATTTCAGGTAAAGTCAATCCAAGTCCTGTATCAACATCAATAACAGTTGCAACAAGGAAAAACAGAAGCAAGAGGAACGCAATATCAGCCATTGATGCTGTAGGGATAGTAGCTTCAGGTATTTTTTTCTTTTTTATCATTTTTGATTCTCAGTATTAAAATTAACTGAAACTTATTTTTTAACCTTTATTTCATACAAAGCATCAATCAATTCGATTGAACTTTGTTCCATATCTCCAACTAATCTATCAATTCTTGAAATAAAGTAATTATAGAAAACTTGAAGAATCATTGCCACAACAAGACCAAATAATGTAGTTAAAAGAGCAACTGAGATACCTTCAGCAACAACTGCAGGAGAAATCTGAGCAGCTTCTTTAATAGCATCAAATGCTTCAATCATACCTTGTACTGTTCCTGTGAACCCAAGCATAGGTGCAATTGTAATAAATGTAGAAATCCAGATAAGACCTCTTTCTAAAAATCCCATTTCAATTCCGCCGTAAGCAACAATAGCTTTTTCAGCAGCGTCTAAACCTTCGTCATATCTTAAAAGTCCTGCATAAAACACTGAAGCAACTGGTCCTCTTGTATTTTCACAAACTTTTTTAGCAGCCTCAACACCGCCGGATGTTAAAGCTTTTTTAACATCAACAATGAATTTTTTAGTATTAGTTCTGGCTTTTGTTAGTGTATACAATCTTTCAAATGAAAAAGCCAAACCAATTATTAACGATGCAAGTATGGGATGCATAAAAATTCCACCTGCCGTATACTTCTCGGTAAGGTAATTTAAAACTCCGCCGTCATTGGTAGCTTGAGCTAAGATATTGAATATCGATGCGATGGTTGTTGTGAAGTCCATATAAGATAACCTCCTGGTAAATTAGATTTTAGTTCAAATTTTATAAATGATCAAATAATTTTCTTAAAAACGTGTAACTACAATAAGTATTTCGAAAAACAAAGTCAACAAAATAGTTTAGTGTTATTGTTAGAGTTTTGATCTTATTCTAACTATTAAACCTCTCTTTAAGTTCTATAATATTGCCTGACAAAAAATTATAATGCTGGAAAAGTGAATGTATAAGGTTACCAATTTCTTCGGGTTTCATCCAGGAAGAGTATTTCGCGTTTTTCATCCATTCGCGGTTTGCTGGCGTATCAACTATGAATGGTGCAATTGCATTTACAGATAAATTAATACTGTTTCCTTCAGATGAAAGGGTTTTTACCAGATAATTTAATGCTGCTTTTGTTGAACCGTAAGCAAATTTTAATTCTTCAGGATGTTTTCCAGTGAAAGCAGAAGTAAAACAAATCGATCCGCTATAACTTTTTTTGACCAATAATGAGAAATGTTTAGCAATAAAATAATTTGTCTTAAGATTCATATTTATCATTCGGTCGAAATCAATTTCCTCAGTTTCCCAGACAGAAGTTCCTCCATAATATCCACCAATCGTAGAATATAAAAACAATTTAGTTTTTTCATTTGTTTTCACTTCGAACATCGATGCCATAACATTTTTTTCGATAGTTAAATCTTTAACAATAAATTGTTTTACTCTTGCATCTGACAGCGTTTCATCAATTTTGAAATCGAATAAATAAAACTCATCATATTCTTTTGAAAGCAATGACTTTGTTACACCTTTGCCCAATGCGCCATTCGCTCCAAAGATTATAAGTTTTTTATCCATTTGATTTTTTCTATTTAACTAAAAATTTTGCCGTTACCGGATAATGATCACT
>CALLZX010000136.1 GCA_937858935.1 uncultured Ignavibacteriales bacterium
ATACTTTTATTTTAGAAGTTTTACAATAATTTGTTTTTTCATTTTTAGGAAAGATTTTTTTTCTTAAAGCTTTTAATAAATTTATAAGATCAATTTTGTTCATAGAATGAGTGAGATAAATGTCAAATAATCCGTTTTGATAATCTGCATTACCTGGATATGACAGATCTCCCGAGATGTTAGGACTTTTTATTATTGATAGGTTCGAAACCGGGAATGAATAGCCTTCATTAGGATTAAAAATAATTCCGGCTTCAATATTTTTAAACGATAAAATCGTTTTGAATGCTGAATATAGAATTGCTAATCCCGTAAAATATTTTTTAAAGAATTTTAAAATTGAATCGGGATTGTTAAACAAATTATTTGCTTCCGCCGTAACACCGATGCTTGCGTTAAGCAGAAAGTATTTATGAAAAAATTCTGATCCGACTTTATATTTGATTATTCCTACATCACGTTGCTCATAGCTGTTAAAATTTATTTTTGCAGGAATTCCAGCGACAAGATAATTATGCATAGGCTTGTGAAAATCATTGCTTGAACCGATTCCAATGGCACCAATTTTTATTTCTTTAATATCTTTTTTGTCTGCATAATCAATTAGCTTATTAATAAACTGATTAACAGTTCCATCCCCGCCGGCTATTATAAATTCCTTTTCTTTTTTCGCAATTCCATCCTGAATAAAACCATCAGTATGGGAGGATTTGTCGACCTTAATAATCTTAAAGTGGTTAAATTTTTGGGAAATAGTATTCTTTATTTGCTCCCATTTCTTTTCTGCACTTCCACCGCCTGCATATGTATTAAGTAAAAGATACATTGTTATATCTGATTTTTAGCCGGCCTTAAAATCATAGTTAAGTTGAATAACGTATAAAAGATAATCATCGGGATTAGCCATTCTTGTTTATTTAAAACGATAATTGAATTGAGTAGTAAAATGTATGCGTGAACAGACAGACTAATTGCATTACTGGATTCATCATCTTTTTTTATAAAGTGGACTAAAACCTGGCATAAAAACATAACCAATGATCCAATTAAAAGAATTATTGTTTCGTAGGATCTATCATCTATGAGCTGATCTAATGAATTTGAATAAGTAAAAACCGATAACGCAGTTAGGATAGTCATCAATCCAAAAATATTAGAAGCAATCGATGATAATCTTCTTCCGAACACAACCAGAAAAGTATTATAACCCGTTGCCCTATCTGCCTCAACATCTTTAAAGTATCCAACAAGAACAAAGTTTGCATAACCCCAAAACACAGCACTTAAACCGTAAACCAGTTTATGATTTCTTGTTAAGGATGTTAAATCTGAACCGCAGAGGTAAGCCATTATAAACAAAACACCAACTATCCAAGCGTTATAAAATGGACCCGCCCAGAATTTTCTTTTAAAGTAAGTATAGGTTGCGAGTCCCACTCCTGAGAGAATTCCAAGCAGAAGATTAATAGGATTGTAAAAAGAAAAAACGCTTATGCACAGCACAAGTCCGATTATGCTGACAGACAGGACTTGAGTTTTGGAAATTCTGCCTTGAGTTAAAGGGCGATATGGAGAAGATATTGAATCTGTATCAGTTTGAAAACAATCTGTAAGTGCTTGCCCGAATCCATATGATAGAAACGACGCGAGAAAAATTAAAATTGCTTTTGAAACAGACAACTCACTTATAAAAGACATTCCGCAAATACCTGTTACACCAGAAACGAATAGAAGGTAAGGGCGCATTGTAATGATATAATCTTTTACAAAATCTATTGATAGAGTTTTATAAGGTTGATTGTTTATTAGTGTTTCCATTTGCTATACCTTTTGCTTAAAAGATTGATTTAAATGTTTTCAATCAAAATCTAATCAAGCCTCAATGGAAATTTGTCGATATTAAAACTTAGAGTTGTCAAAAAATTGTCAAAAAACAATATCAGTTAACAATTTTTTAACCTTAAAGTAACATTAAGTTTAAACTGGAGCGGTGTAGTTAAGTTAATTTTACATTGAAAATTAAATCATAATGAAAGGTAATTAATGAAATCAATACTACTCTTTTTAATACTCCAATCCTTATACTTTTTGTTTGGGATGAGTGATGCAAACCAGCTTAGTATAATTGTTTTGGGTGTTGCAATTATAATCTTTGTTTCAAGTTATGTAGCAGTTTTAATCAAAGAAAGAAAACACAAACAAAACCTTTTTAACGCATTGTTAAACTCTAATTAACCAGAACTAAAATACTTTAAAAATCGGTTCTTCAATTAGAGCCTGGTTACTCTTTGTTTTACATTCCTGCTATTCTTCTTTGATTCCCGCAAAGGTATTTATTGAAACTATCATTTTAACTGCTTAAATTGGCATTGAAATTAGTTTCACTATTTCAGAAAAGCTTATGAAAGATTTTTTTAGTGTTCAGGAAGTTGCACAACTTTTGGATATGAGCCATTCCGGAGTATTGTACCATGTTAAAAACGGAACATTAAAATCCACTCAGGTTGGTAAAATTTACATCATTACAAAAGAGGATTTTGCTGATTTTCTGAAGGAACAAAAGAAAGAAAAGAAGACAAAGAAAAAACCTGAAGAACCCTTTTTATTTTAATTACTCTTTTGAAAAATCCAATAATTCCTGTCTATAAGATTCAAGATCCTTTAAGCTTAAACCAGCCAGATCTTTTACACAATAACAGTAAGCCCCTATAACAGGAATTACAAGGTTTTCTTTTCTGCTGTAAAAATCATCTATCATCTTAACCATAAAATTCAAATCAAGTTCTTCTGAGTTTTTAGATTCGCCAAGCTTTGCAATATCATCTCTGCAACCGATAGGCATTTTAGGTTTCTTCTCATATAATATCATGTATCTTTGATTATCAAGCATGCTTGCAAGATATTCAAATTTGTAATCAGTAAGAGTGTTATTGGATTGATTTAAAGATAACCAGGCATATCCATTTTCTGCGCCTTTTGTGTAACGTTCATCCTTAGTTTGCGAGAACGATTGAAATGCTAACAACAAAACAAATAAAAATATCCTCATCATAACATTATTTAATTATTAAAGAGAAATGCATTAAAAATCAAAATCAATTTTTTGAATATTCAAATAATTTAGTTCTATATTTCTCAATTTCCTCAGGACTAACACCAGATAATTTCTTAACGCAGCAGCAGTATGCACCCAGCACAGGAATTATTAAGTTCTCCTTCTTAACATAAAACTCATCTATCATTTTTACAAGAACATCAATGTCAATGGTTTTTGATTTATCTAATTTATCAAGTGTAATTATATCACTTTCACAATCAAGCGGGAAAGATGATTTATTCAATTCATTATTCTGTTGAGATAGACTATTGCGTCTTTCTAGTATTGCACCAAGTGATTCAGTCTTAGAATGCGTAAGCGCCATAGTTGAATTTTTATCAGTCCACGCGTATCCGTTTACTAGTCCTTTTGTATAAAACTTATCCTGAGCAAATACCGAAAAAGCTAAAAGTAACAAAGTAATTGTTAAGATCTTTTTCATTTTATCAACCTTTGTAAAATAGCATGATCAAGTTACTAAATTGAATTCTAAAAAGATTAAATTACGATTGTAAATTATTGCAGATTGGAT
>CALLZX010000137.1 GCA_937858935.1 uncultured Ignavibacteriales bacterium
CATTAACTTTTACCTGGCGCAGTTTTTCTTTTGCTGCAACACCAAAACGATGTTCTTCATCAATGATAAGCAAGCCAAGATCTTTAAAATTAACATCTTTAGAAATTAATCTATGCGTTCCAATGAGAACATCAAGTTGACCATCTTCTAAAAGTTTTACAATTTCTTTTTGCTCTTTCTTTGTCTGAAATCTCGAAAGTGCTGCAACACGAACAGGAAATTGAGTTAAACGATCTTTAAAAGTATTATAATGCTGTTCCGCTAAAATTGTAGTGGGAACAAGTACGCCAACCTGCTTGCCATCCTGTACAGCCTTAAATGCGGCACGCACGGCAATTTCAGTTTTACCAAATCCAACATCACCGCAAACCAAACGATCCATCGGATTTTTTGCTTCCATATCGATTTTAACATCTTCACTTGCTTTTGCCTGGTCCGGGGTATCTTCATAAAAAAATGATGCTTCAAGTTCTCGTTGCCAAATTGTATCGGGTGAAAATTTATAACCATCAGTTGATTTTCTTTTTGCATAAAGTTCAATCAACTCGCGGGCAGCTTCTTTAATCTTTTTCTTAGCTTTTGCTTTTGTGCTTAGCCACTCCCCGCTTCCAAGGGTTGCAAGCGTTGGTTTTAAATTTTCATTTGAAGAATATCGTTTAACCAATGCGAGATAGTTTAGATTAACATAGACCACTCCACCTTCGGCATAAAGAATCTTCATCGATTCCTGATCAGCGTCTCCAATCTTTATTGTTTGCAAGCCGGCATACTGCCCTATTCCATAATCTTCGTGAACAACATAATCGCCTCGCTTAATTGAAGCAAAGCTTTTTGCTTTAGATTTTTTATACTTTTTTGCAGAAGAGATTTTTGTGCGATATGGTTTGTTAAAAATCTGGTAATCTGTTAAAAGAAGAAATTTATCTTCCTTATTAAAGAAGCCTTCTTTAACGGCTAAAGTCTCTATTTTAATTTTACCCGATTCAACAAGCTCTTCAAGTTCAGGATTTATCTCGCTTAATAAATCACTTAGTCTTTTGGTTTGCAGTTCATTTTCAGATGTGATGACAATGGTATAGTTTTTATCAGAATACTCTTTTATTACAGAAAAAAGAACTTGATAATTGGAATTAATTGATGGTGCAGGTAAAAGACCTAGATCAATTCTATTTTCAGATGCTAGCTCTTCTTCAATTATCCA
>CALLZX010000138.1 GCA_937858935.1 uncultured Ignavibacteriales bacterium
TAAAAGTAGAAGATATTCTTCCCTATCTGAATAAAGATATTGAGAATTTTAGAACGGTTTCTAAAAAGTATTATTTGTATGAATGATTTTAACATTCAGTTTAAATAAACCAATTCATTCCCGTGAAAACGGTAATCCAAGATTCTAGAAAAGCAGTTTCCCACTTTCGTGGGAATGACAAATTACAAGGAATTCAAATGCACTACATCGAAACAGAATTTGTAAACTACCAAAACAATCAACTTTTTGTTGAAGACATTAATGTAAATGATTTAGCTAAAGAGTTTGAAACTCCGCTTTACATTTACAGCAAGAACCATTTCATAAAACAATTTCAAGAATTTGAAAATGCTTTCAAAGATATAAATCATAAAATATTTTATGCAATGAAAGCTAATTTTAATCTTAGTGTAATCAGCACTTTTGTAAAACTTGGCGGAGGAGTTGATGCAAATTCTGAAGGCGAATTATACCGCGCATTAAAAGCAGGTGCTGAACCATCAAAAATAATTTTAACAAGTGTTGGAAAAACAAAAAATGAAATCAAACTTGGATTAGAACACAATGTTTTGATGATCAAAGCTGAATCAGAAGAAGAAATTGAATTAATAAATAAAATTGCCGCTGAGATGAATAAAGTTGCAAGAGTTGCAATTCGCGTTAACCCTGATGTTGATGCCAAAACTCATCCATACATTTCTACTGGTTTATCATCAAACAAATTTGGCGTTGATTCGAAAACTGCTTTGTCGATTTACAAAAGAAGAAAAGATTTTCCGCACATTCAATTCACAGGAATTGATATGCACATCGGTTCTCAAATAACTTCAATCGATCCATTTGTTGAAGCTGTACAAAAACTTTCTGAACTTTATTTTGAAATTGAAAAAGATGGATTAAAACTAAAGCACTTTGATGTTGGTGGAGGAATGGGAGTTAGTTATAACGATGGAAGTCCATTTTCAATAAATGAATTTGCAGAGCGTATTATTCCCCTTTTCAAAAAACTTAATTGTGAAATTATTTTTGAACCAGGTAGATTTTTAACTGCTAATGGTGGGATACTTGTAACCGAAGTTCTATACAATAAGAGAAATGGAAATAAGAATTTTATTGTAGTAGATGCAGCTATGAACGATTTACTTCGTCCCTCAATCTACCAGGCTTATCATCATATTCAACCAATTCAAATATTTAAGGATCGAAATGATATGATTGCAGATATTGTTGGGCCTATATGTGAAACCGGTGATTACTTTGCACGTGACAGAGAAATTACAGAATCAATACCTGATGAGTTACTAGCAGTTATGTCTGTTGGTGCTTATGGAATGGTAATGAGTTTTAATTATAATGGTCGCCGCCGTGCACCAGAAGTTTTAGTTGATGGAAATAAGTATTCTATTATAAGAAGCAGAGAAACTTTTGATCATTTAATTTATGATGAGAAGATCGTTTGAACTAATCTTATGTTCTCCCCTATCGTAAAAGAGAGAAATTCATAATAGTCATTTCGAATCCGACTTTAGTCGGTGAGAAATCTGTTACAAATTTTTATACGGATTTCTCTCTTCGTTCGAAATGACAATTCAAGATTTTTGTTGAGACTTCAATAGTCTTTTTATTAGCGTTACCGGATGCAGCACTTCTACATCAATATTATATTTTTTTGTACCGTGTTTTATTTGTCCCATACAACCGGGATTTCCAGTTAATACTATTTTTGCTTCAGTGTTTTTAATGTTGCTCATTTTTCGTTCAAGCTGTTTTATTGCGTCATCATATC
>CALLZX010000139.1 GCA_937858935.1 uncultured Ignavibacteriales bacterium
GGGATATTCGTGTTCATCCTGTATTTAAAACATTGGAATTTAGAGTTTGTGATATTCCAATGCGTGTTGATGAAACAATTGCATTAACTGCCATTATGCAAGCGCTTGTAGCAAAACTTCATAAACTAATCAAACAGAATCTTGGATTTAGATTATACCGCAGAGCTTTAATTGCGGAAAATAAATGGCGCGCTGCTCGCTACGGCATTAGTGGAAAATTAATTGACTTCGGGAAAAATGAAGAAGTGGAATTTAAATTACTTGCCGGCGAATTATTAGATTTTATTGATGATGTTGTAGATGAACTCGGCTCCAGAGAAGAAATCAACTACATCTACAAGATGCTTGAGATGGGAACCGGTGCTGATAGACAACTCGCTGTTTGGGAACAATCACACGATGCAAAAAATGTAGTTGATTATATTATTGAAGAAACTCATTACGGATTAGATCTAAAGTAATCATTATGAACAAACCACAAATTAAAGTAGCTACAATAGATCTTTACAACAATGAACGAAACGAAGGAATGCGCTGCATCAAAGAGATTGTTGCGGATGCTGGTAAAAAGAATTTCAATATCGATTTAAAGTATGATGTTTTCGAAACTCGATATAAAGGTGATATACCTGATTTAAGTTATGATATTTTCATCTCATCCGGTGGACCTGGAAGTCCTTTTGAAGATGAAGACAAACAATGGGATAAAGATTATTTTACATTGCTTAATAAAATCTGGAATCACAATCAAACATCTGAACAGAAAAAATATATCTTTTTCATTTGTCACTCATTTCAGATGATGGCAAGATATTTTCAGTTTGGTGAAGTCAATAAAAGATTCATAAATTCATTTGGTGTTATGCCGTTTGCCAAAACAGAAGATGGCAAGAACGATCCAATTTTAAAAAATCTTACAGATCCATTTTACGCTGCTGATATTAGACATTGGCAAGTTGTAAATCCGGATCAAAAAAAGATTGAAGAATTTGGTGCAAAAATACTTTCGTGGGAAATTCCAGAAGAAGAAAACAAAAA
>CALLZX010000140.1 GCA_937858935.1 uncultured Ignavibacteriales bacterium
TGCGTAACAAAACAATGGTTTGCGGCTACAGAAAAGCTTTTATAATTGTTAACTGCTACTATATATTCTAATTGTGTAATCGTCATAATTTCTTGTACTAAGTTAAGAAATCTTTACATAAAAAAGTTTGATTTTGACTTAAATTCAAAACTATAACTTAAGTCTATAATGATATAGATTAAATCAATTTGAAATAAGCCAGTTATAACTTAATCTTAATATGTAATAAAATTTTTATAAGATTAATTTGAATTTTATGAAAGAATCAGCCGTTTCAATTTCTCCGCTTGTAAAATACTTTTATTTGATTTCAGGATTTTTACTTGTAACAATTGGTGTTATAGGAATTTTTCTTCCTTTATTACCAACAACAATTTTTCTGATTCTCGCATCAATATGTTTTTTAAAAAGCTCACCAAAAGCTAATGAGTGGTTAAGAAATCATAAAATACTTGGGGTATATATCGATAATTATCAAAATAAATCCGGATTAACATTCAAAAGTAAATTGATAAATATTACAGTACTTTGGGTTTCAATATCTGTTTCAGCAATTCTACTTACAGAAGAATTATATATCAGAATGTTATTACTTGCAATTGCAATTGGTGTAACAATTCATTTAGTAATGATCAAAACAAAAAAAGTTTAAACTATTTAATAAATAAAAGAGGAGAAAAAAATGAGCGACGAAAGTAAATGTCCTGTACCACATGGAAATCACGGACGATTTTCCGGTAGAGGAACAACAAACAAAGATTGGTGGCCAAACCAATTAAACCTGAATATTCTGCATCAACATTCACCTGCCTCAAATCCAATGGATAAGAATTTTGATTATGCAAAGGAATTTAAGAAGCTTGATTTAAAAGCTCTTAAAAAAGATTTGTATGATCTAATGACTAACTCACAGGATTGGTGGCCAGCAGATTGGGGACATTATGGTGGATTATTTATCAGAATGACATGGCACAGCGCAGGAACTTATCGTACAGCTGATGGTCGAGGCGGCGGTGGAACTGGAAACCAACGTTTTGCACCAGTAAACAGCTGGCCGGACAATGGAAATCTTGATAAAGCAAGAAGATTACTTTGGCCAATCAAACAAAAATATGGTAACAAAATTTCCTGGGCAGATCTTTTAATCTTAGCCGGAAATTGTGCAATGGAATCAATGGGATTTAAAACTTTTGGTTTCGCTGGCGGAAGAGCAGATATTTATCAACCTGAAGAAGATATTTATTGGGGTGCAGAAAAAGAATGGTTATCAACAAGCGATAAACCACATAGCAGATATTCTGGTGAAAGAGATTTAGATAATCCTTTGGCTGCAGTTCAAATGGGATTAATTTATGTTAACCCTGAAGGTCCTGATGGAAATCCTGATCCTGTTGCTTCAGGTAGAGATGTTAGAGAAACATTTAAACGTATGGCAATGAATGATGAAGAAACAGTTGCGCTTACTGCAGGCGGACATACATTTGGTAAAATGCACGGCGCCGGCGATCCAAAATTAGTTGGACCGGAACCCGAAGCAGCTCCTATTGAAGAACAGGGATTAGGCTGGATAAATAAATTTGAAAGCGGTAAAGGCAAACACACAACAACAAGTGGATTAGAAGGTGCATGGAAACCAAATCCTACAAAATGGGATAATGGTTATTTTGATATGTTGTTTGGATATGAATGGGAATTAGTTAAAAGTCCTGCAGGCGCACAACAATGGCAGGCAAAAGATGTTAAACCTGAACATATGATTCCTGATGCACACGATCCATCAATAAAGCATCCTCCAACG
>CALLZX010000141.1 GCA_937858935.1 uncultured Ignavibacteriales bacterium
CCATTAATGTATTTTGTTAAACTATGAATCACAATGTGAGCACCTAATCTTATTGGCGAAATCATAATTGGGCTAAAAGTGTTATCAACCATTAGTTTTAGATTATGATTATTTGCAATTTCTGAAAGTTTAGGTATGTCAGCAATTTCGAGTAGAGGATTACTTACGGCCTCGCAATAAATTACTTTTGTTTTATCTGTAATTGCAGATTTAACCACATTCAAATCTTGAGTATTTACAAATTTTACGTTTATTCCAAATTTTGGTAAAAAGTTTTTGAAGAAAGCATAAGTTCCGCCATAAATAGTTCTACTTGAAACAATTTCATCTCCCGCATTACAAAGTTGCAAGATTGCACAACTAATTGCTCCCATTCCTGAAGCAGTTACAATAGCAGCTTCAGAGGCTTCAAGTTTTGCAAGTGCATCTGCAAGATATTTATTAGTTGGATTCCAATGTCTTGAGTATAAAAAACAGCCTTCAATTTCGTGATCAAACAAATCATTCATTGTTTTAGGGTTTAAAAAAGTATATGTTGATGAATCTGTGATTGAGGGATTAACATCCCCATATTCTCCAAATACTAAATAGTCCTGTATTTCACTGCTTGGATCGTAATGATGCATAAGTATACCTTTTAGTTTTAATAATCTTTAGAAAAAATAAAATTTATTAATTTTACTATTACTAAATTACAATTAGTTAAAGAATTTAATTCTAATAAAATTTTAAAATGTATTATGAATGAAAAACAACTTGCCGCAGAAAAATCAGTTGAATTTATTAAAGATGGAATGATACTTGGGCTTGGTACTGGATCTACAGTTTTTTTTCTAGTTCATAAATTGGCTGTGCTTGTTAAACAGGGATTAAATGTAACTTGTGTTTCAACTTCAAATCAAACAAGCGAACTTGCTAAAAGTTTGGGAATAAAAATCTTAAATCTAAACGATGTTGATCAAATTGATTTAACTATTGATGGCGCAGACGAAGTTGATAAAAATCTAAATGGTATTAAAGGCGGCGGTGGCGCTTTGCTTTATGAGAAAATTGTTGCTAAAGCCTCCAAAAAGGTTATCTGGATTGTTGATTCATCAAAGTTTGTTGAAAAGTTGGGAAGGTTTCCATTACCTGTTGAGATAATTTCATTTGGATCAAAACAATTATTTAATAGATTTGATGAACTAGGCTTTAGTCCACAGATAAGAAAAAATGGAAACAATAATTTTATTACCGATTCAGGTAATTTGATTGTAGATCTTCATCTAAATGAAATAGATGACGCTATTATTCTTGAGAGACAAATTAAACTTATGCAAGGAGTTGTTGAAGTTGGATTATTCAACAACATAGCAGGTACCGTCATTGTAGGAAAAGAAAAATCAACTGAGATTTTCAGCAGAAAATAAACAAAGCCGATAGACTATTTATCAGCGCCTAATTTCTTTAATTCCTGTGATACTTTTCTTGAATTGACAAAACCAAAAGCTAATAGTGCAACTAAAAATAAAACTACGCCGATTTCTGTAAAGCCCATTACAAATAGTCCTTTCTTTTTGAAATTTTAGGAAAAAATTACAAGCTTAGTGCCACTTGAATTATCGTAAAAATGAGTAAAAATGTTTAGTTGGATGGAAAATTGAAGGTAAAATGTTTTTGTGAGGTAATTATTACAGGCAAAATTTATAGCTTACAAACGAGATAAGTTTTATTAATCCTCTTCTTTCTGCGGAAAATTTTTTAACATTCGCCATAATGTTGTTCTTCCGATTCCCAATTCCTGAGCAACTTTTGTTTTATTCCAATGGTGCTTTTCTAAAAGCTTAACAAGCTGAGAAGTGTTATCATTTCTTAGTTCCTGAATCGCTTCTGGATGTTGAATTGCGGAAGTATTTTTAAATGAAGATGGTAGATTATTCAATGATATGTTTTTGTTGTCCTTACTTCTAACAATCAGATATTCAATTGCATTTTCAAGCTCACGTACATTACCAGGCCAGCTATAATTCATAAAAACTTCAAGTGCATCGTCATCAATATCCTTAACATCTTTTTTATAGATTTTAGAAAAGTCCTCAATAAAATGTTTAATTAGATAAGGTATATCTTCCCTTCTTTCTCTTAAAGCCGGAACATATATTGGTATAACATTTAATCTGTAAAAAAGATCCTCTCTGAGTTTACCTTCTTCAAGCGCCTTTTTAATGTTGATATTTGTTGCAGAAATAACCCGCACATCTGTTTTTCGGGTTGATGATTCTCCAACACGTTCAAAGGTGCCTTCCTGTAATACCCGTAACAACTGTATTTGAGTTTGCAAAGGCATCTCGGCAACTTCATCTAAAAAGAGTGTGCCGCCATTCGCTAATTCAAATCTGCCGGGTCGATCCTTAAAAGCATCTGTATAAGCCCCTTTAACATGTCCAAAAAGTTCACTTGCTAATAGATTTTGAGGAAATACCGAACAATTAACTTTTAGAAACTGTTTTCCTTTTCTTAAGCTGGTAGCTTGGATAGCATTTGCAACCAGTTCTTTTCCAGTACCGGATTCACCCTGTATTAAAATAGTTGCATCAGACTCTGCAATTTCCTGAATCAATCCAAATATTTCTTGCATTGATTTACTGTGCCCGATAATTCCATAAAAGTTTGAAGGAGAAATTGTTTCTCTTCTTAGCTTAATTAATTCAGAAAGATCACGAAAAGAAATTACTCCTCCAACCGGCTCATTATTACTATTTTTTAGAATTGCTGCATTTAATCTTATTGGTTTTCTTGAACCAGCTTTTACTTCAATACTGGAATTATATTCATAAATATCATTGCCGGATTCAAGAACCAACCCAATAGGACATTGAATTTGGCAAAGTTCACATTTAAAAACGTACTTGCAAAACTGTCCAATAACTTCATCTTTTTGAAAACCTGAAATTAATTCTGCAGCCCGATTAAAAAAACTGATCTTAAAATTTTTATCAACCGTTAAAACGCCTTCTGCAAGCGAGTTTAGTATTTCTTCGTTAAATTTTTTTTCCATACTGCATCAAATATAAATATTTATATGGTAATCAGCTTTGAATATTTTATTCTAAAAGGTTTAATTTTGGTGGGATTATAATCTGTACTATAAAAATTAAAAAACTATCCTTGGTGTTCTTTTCTGAGCAGATCATTCA
>CALLZX010000142.1 GCA_937858935.1 uncultured Ignavibacteriales bacterium
AATCCGTCAAGAGATTTCGATTTAATTGGAACACCTATTACCGGCAGTGGAGTAAATGCAGCAGTAACACCAGGTAAATGAGCTGCAGCTCCTGCACCAGCAATAAATACTTTCATTCCGCGCTCAAGAGCATTACTTGCATATTCAGCTAGAAGATGGGGACTGCGATGTGCTGAGATAATTTTCATTTCATTAGTAATTCCAAATTCATTTAGAATATCTGATGCTTCTTTCATAATTGGAAGATCTGAATCACTTCCCATTATTATTCCAACTTGAATAACATTAGTCATTTTTTACCTTTCGAATTATTTATTATTTCCAAATAATTTGTTTTATGTTTTTTCCATCTGATTCCAATAGAACTCCACCTGATTTATCAGTCCTGTGAATAATAGAATTAATTTCCTCTAAAGAATTTATTACTCTATCCGATGGATGATTAAATTTATTTTTAATTCCTGCACTTACCAAGGAAATTTCTGGCGAAACTAAATTTAAAAAAGCATTTGATGATCCCGTCGCACTTCCGTGATGACCAACTTTAAGGACATCTGAATCCAGCATCTTTCCAAAATTACTAGCAAGAAAATATTCACCAGGATGCTCACAATCTCCTACAAATAAAAATGAAGTATTTCCGAAAACTATTTTTATAACTCCACTTTTATCGTTACTTGAAAATTTTTTGTATGAATAATTATAAGGATCATTTAAAAAATATATTTTTACGTTTCCAACATCAAAAGAATATTTATCATAAATTTTTGTTTTGATTTTCTTTTGCGATAAATACTTTTCCAATCTTATAGATTTCTTACTTGAATCCGGCATCGGTCGGAAAATTTCTGTAATTCTATCATTATGTAGAAGTGATACGAAACCCCCATAGTGATCGAGATCTAGATGAGAAATAAAACCATAGTCGATTTTGCGAATTCTAAGATTATCCAGCAAAGGAATTATTACTCTTTCACCATTATCGATATATGGGTTTGCTTCGCCGGCATCAATTAAAGCAGTTTTACCATTTGGGAATTTAATTAGAAATGAATCACCCTGACCGACATCAATCATAAAGATGCTAAGCACATTTTTATCAAGCAACTCTTTATTATCAAACTGCGAATAGATAAGTATTGTTGCAGACAAAATCATAACTAATACTATTTTAATATAAACCTTACTTATTTTGCGTAGGACAAGTAATACTAAAGCTAATCCTAAATAAAATATTATTGAATCATATAAAGAGTAATTTCTAATCCATAAAAAAGAAAAATCTAATTGCCCCGTATACTTAATAAAATCAATCATCCAACCTGAAAGTAAATCGTTTGCAGCTGCAAAATATATTGCGATGCTGTTTGATATTACTCCTATAAAAACAGTAACAAAAGCAATACCTATTATTACACCTACAGCCGGGATAACAATTAGATTGGCAAACAAAGCTACAACAGACAATTTACTGAAATAAGCAAGAGTAAAAGGAAGTGTTCCTATTTGTGCACTTAACGATACTCCAAAGAATAATAAAATGTATTCAAGCCATTTATGTTTTAAGTTTAACTTAAAAATCATTTTTTGTAAGTAAGGATACAGAATGCCAATTGCTAGGACAGCAGAAAATGATAGTTGAAATCCGGGATTATAAATTTCATTTGGGTTTAATAATAGAATTATAAATGCAGCAATCGATATTGAATTAATAATGTTGGTACTTCTATTTGAAAGAAAAGCAATGATAATTACAACTGACATTAATGTTGCCCTAAAAACCGAAGGAGGCACACCCGTTAAAAACATAAATGCCGCTAAACCTAAAATTATTAATATCGATCGGAGATAGATGCCAAATCTGCCAAAGATGAAAATAATAATTACAAGTACATAACCAACATGCAATCCTGATACAGCGAGTATGTGAACAACACCAGAGTTAATAAATTCATTTTTAGTTTCGTAATCTATTTCACTTCTATCTGCTAGCAGCAAGCCTCTTAATAATCCCGCAGTTTGCGGATTATGAAGTTCGTGGATAGTTTCATCAATTAGTTTTCTTACAGAATGAAGCGAAGATTTAAAGTAGTCTTTTTGATTTGATAGAATATTTATGCTGTCTGTATTATACGAAATAAATAAACCAGTAATGCTTTTTGATTTTAGATATTTATCATAATCAAATTCCCCAGGGTTTCTTTTTTCTCTTCCTTTTTGATAAGTACCGGTTAAATAAATTTTATTACCGGCATTTAATTGAGTATAAATATTTTTACGCTGAAGTGAATCGCCTCTGAATTTACAAATAATATAATCTTTGGTAACAATGCTATTGCTATCTATGATAAGTGAATCCGTGAGAACCGTGAATATTATTTCATAACTTCTTTCAAGTTCAACGCTTGTAACCTCAGCATAAAGTTTAACATTTTTTTCTTTCTGATAATTACTAATAGGAGATACTATACTTATTTCATTTACTTTTGATATATATATGCCAAAAATAAAAATCAGAATAAAGAATAAGACAGAGGAAATAATATCATTGAATCGAAAATATTTTGCTAAATACAACAATATTAGGAAGAAAATAAATACGCTAATTTGATAGAAGTGTAAGTCGAATTGGAATAATCCAGATGATAGAATTCCAACTATAAATGCAATAGTAAATTTTATAAATGGATAATCTTTCAAGTACAATATTTAATTATTGATGGTTTAATCTCAGTTAAATCTTTTATACTCTCTGCTAATTGTAGTGCATTTTTTCCCGCAGTTATTGTTAATGCAGGATTCATTGTATGTGTTTTCACAGAAAGATCCTCAAAGTTTCCGTGATCTGAACAAATAACCAAAGTTATTGCATCTTTGTTAAGCTCTGACAAAATAGTAAACAAAAATCTATCTAAATTATTGTAGATAGCTTCAAACTCATCTGCAATTCTTCCATGTCCCAAATGATCCGTATGAAAGAACTCATATAATGTAAAATCATTTTTACCAGCGATTCTTAATAATCTTCTCGCGGCTGTTTCAGGACTTATAATATTAAGCCGATACTTTAATTTACGATTCCATCTTTCATTTGTAATTTCGGCGGTTAATGCCTTACTCTGTCTAAGATCTGTAACTGAGTTTAATTTAATTCCTGATAATCGACAGCTTAGAGATGTAGTGCTTAATCTAGTTTTACCGGACTTTAGATAATCAAAAAAAACTTTTGGATACGCATTAGCGAAATATGGTGATTTACCCAATTCCTTATATGCCTTAAATATATTCTCCTCTGCAATTATTGGAATTGTAGTGGAGTATGGAAATGGACCAAAATGTTTTCCAACAAACTTCGGAGCATTCATTCCACAAAATATTGCTACCTGTCCAGTTCCACTTTGCGGTAATCCTTCAATACCAAGTTTTGCATCAGATGGAAAAACAAACATTCCATTTTTTTCTAAATGAGTCTTTTCTTTGTGTGGTGTTTCCTTAAATATGTTGTCAAATACTTTAAATCCATATTTAAAAAATGGATTAAACTCAAAATCTTTTTCACCAATTCCAACACCGTCTATAAAAATCATCAGAACAGGATTCACTTATCAACCTGCTGTTTTGATTCAACTAATATTGTAACCGGACCATCATTCAGTATTTTTACCTGCATCATCGCACCAAATATCCCTGTTTTTATTTTTTCTTCACCAAGATTTGATTTCATTCTATTTATAAATTTCTCATAAAGTGGAATTGCAATGTCAGGTTTTGCTGCTTCAATAAAACTAGGCCGATTTCCTTTTTGTGCATCGCCATAAAGTGTAAATTGTGAAATGATAAGAACTTCACCATCAATGTCTTTTAAAGATAAATTCATTTTTTCATTTTCATCTTCAAAGATTCTTAATCCAGAACATTTATCGGCTACAAAGTTTACATCATTTTCACTATCATCTGATTTGATTCCTAAAAGTATTACTATTCCCTTTCCAATCTCGGCTTTGTAATTCTCTTTTGCAATATAAACTCCTGCATCTGTAACTCTTTGAACAATTACTCTCATCTAAGTTCTCCGCGAATTATTCTATCAATGCCGGAATAATCCTTAGTGATTATAATGTTTGTAAAATTATTCTGCTCAAAATATTCTTGAACTTGTGCGGATTGATCAATACCTAACTCAAAATAGATCTTTCCGGTTTTATATAGTATTTGGTTTGATACTTCTATGATATGTTTGTAAAAAGATATCCCGTTTGAATTATCAGTTAATGCAATTTTGGGTTCGTGATTTTTTAACTCAGGTTCAAGAGATTCATAATCATTCTCAGAAACATAAGGTGGATTTGATACTATCAAATCAAACATACCTAATGAATTTAAATTATCATTCATAATATCAAATCGTCTAAACTCAATTCTATCTTGTAATGAATTTATCTCAGCATTTTGATTTGCAATATCCAATGCACTTTCACTTATATCAATTGCTACAACTTTTGAGTTTGGTAATTTTTTTAAAATGGATAATGAAATGTTCCCGCTTCCAACCCCAATATCAAGAATTTTTAAATTAGTAGATTTATCTGAATCATTAATAATCTTTTCAACTAGCAACTCAGTTTCAGGTCGTGGGATAAGAACATTTTCATTAACAATGAGTTTTAATCCATAGAATTCCACATTTCCAACAATATATTGCAATGGTATCCTTAATCCTCTTTTTCTTATCGCTTCACGATAAACTTGAACTTCATTTTCTGCAAGTGGTTTATCAAACGCCAGATAGAGTTCCAACCGTTTACATTTTAGAATTTCTGCAAGTAGTATTTCAGCGTTAGCTCTTGGAGACTCCACACCTTTTTTCTGAAGATACTCAGTTGATAGCTTGATAACTTCTAAAACTGTAATCATATAAATATAAATCTATGAGGAGTTAAATTGATTTAAATGAAAATACGCAAACCCATATGAAATATTTACAATCAGAATATTTTTCCGATAGTATAATATCTAATCTAAAACTAGTATTTCTTTTATTACATCAATCGTTCTTTGAGAGTATAGATATTATCTATTTCACTCGGATCATATCCTCTTAATACTCCCACGTAATAAGAAATCCAATCACCTAAATATATTAAATCTAATAATCTGACTTTAAACAATTTTTCATTGCTTTTAAGACTAATGGTTTCCACTCCACTCTTTGAGAATATATCTTTAAGAATGTCAAATCGTTTTTGTATTTGAGGGTGATAAGTTTCATCAACAATATTAATAATTTTTGAATGAAATAATTTTTCCTGATAAGATTCCCAGCCAATAATTTCGTTATGATTCATCTCAGGAATTTCATTATGAAAAGCATGTAGTTTTGAATTTTCATTCAACTGACATTTAAATCTATATCCAACCGCACTTGTTGAATCAGCAACAGAATATATAACTGGAATAAATCCTACTAAAGACTCAGCAAAAGTATAAGCATAGTTTCCTTCTTTAGAATACTCAATTCCTTTTTCTTTCCAAAGACTAATCACACTATCTACAATTTTTGTTTGATCAGAAATTAATTTTAACTCTTGCAATACCTTTAACAATGAAAAGAAACTTAACCCAAGTGAATATCTTGGTTGAAAACCTGGTTGAACCTTTACGCAAGGAATCTTGTTAGATTTTGCAATTAATTCAACCTCACCACCAGTTGTAATGCAAACAATTTTACAACCAATTTCAATTGCTTGTTTTAATGCGGAAATTGTTTCTTCGGTATTACCAGAGTAGGATGATGCAATAAACAAAGTGTTTTTACTTGCAAACTTTGGCAGGCTATAATTTCTATTTACTACAATTGGTATTTCGATTTCATCAACTAAATAATTTTTTATTAGATCAGCACTTATTGCAGAACCGCCTAATCCGCTAATTATAATATTTGATATTTCTGATGAATTTAGGCCATCGATAATAAATTGGTTTTTCCATGCTAACTCAATTTGCTGATATGTATTTATTAGAACATCAAACTGATTTTGCGGATCGTACTTTTTTACGTAGTCTTTTATTTCCATCGTTATAAAATATTCCTTGTTCTTGAAATGTTATTGTCATCAAAAAACTTTTTAACCTTTTTTTGAATCTCTATTTCTGTTTTACATTGCAGACATTCATCGGCTAAAGCTTTTGCTTTCTTAAATTCAAATCCCCTGATAATCCTTTTTGCATATAATATTGTTCCCGGAGACATACTTAAAGAATCTAATCCTAATCCTACAAGCAGCGGAATAGCTAATGTATCTGCTGCCATTTCACCACAAATGCTAACGGGAATTTTACTCTTTTTAGCAGCACTAACAATGTGATCAATTGTTCTAATTATTACAGGACTAAATTCCTGATAGAGATTAGAAACAAGATCATTGCCGCGATCAACCGCCATCATATATTGAATCAGGTCATTTGTACCAATACTAATAAAATCTATTTCCTCTGCGTAGTCTTTGGCCATTACTGCTGCAGATGGAACTTCAACCATTATTCCAATTTTAATATGGTTATCAAATTTTATTTTTTCTTTTTTTAATTCACTTTTGCATTCTTGTATTATTTTCTGAGTTCGCCATACTTCATCAAGAGTTGAGATCATAGGAATCATAAATTTTATATTTTTATTCTCGCTGGACCTTAATACAGCTCGTATTTGAGTTCTAAAAAGACTTTCATTCTCTAACAAAAATCTAATGCCACGTAAGCCTAAAAAAGGATTCGGCTCTTTGTATTCACTAAACCTGAATTTATCTCCGCCAATATCAAAAGCACGAATTGTTACAAACTTTGGATAAATCCTTGAAGCAAGTTTAGAATAAATGACGGTTTGTTCTTCTTCATCTGGAAAAGTACCAAGTTCATTTAATATCTGTTCAGATCTATATAAACCAATACCTTTTGCGCTGCTCGTAATTACAATATCTATTTCACCTGTAACATCAACGTTTGCTTCTAGATTAACTTCCTTTCCATCCATCGTAACTGCTGGTTGATCCTTAAGTTCCTCAAGTCCTTTTTGAATTTCATAAAGTTTCTTTTGTTTTTCTGTAAAGAAATTGAGTTGAACTTCAGTCGGGTTAGTAACTATATAACCATGAAAACCATCAACAATAATTGTATCGCCATCTTTAATTAGAGTTGATGCATTATGTGTACCAACAACAGCAGGAATATTCAGTGACCTTGAAATGATTGCGGCGTGTGATGTTAAACCTCCATGATCAGTAACAAATCCAAGAGATTCACTTCTGGAAAAAAGTAAGGTATCTGCTGGAGTTAATGCTTCGCTAACCACAATTAAGTTTTTTTCAATTTTAGATTGCCATCTTTTCTTTTGCAGATTTCTGATAATTCTATGCTTAATATCCTCTATATCATGGGCACGCTCTTTCATATATGATTCATGTGATATAATCATCAATTCCTGATACTTTGAAATTTCATCTGCCACAATAAACTCTGGCTGAATCATTTCATCTTTTATTCTTTTTTCAATATTGCTTAATAGAATCGGATCATCAAGAATCATTAACTGTGCTTCGAAAATAGCTGCACGAACCTCATCCATTTTTTCACGTGCAATCCCAAATATTTTATTCAATTCTTTTTTTGATTGTCTAAGTGCTTCCTCAAAATTGCTGATTGCTTCTTCACTATTAGTAATTGGTGCTTTGCTAATTTCAAGCTTCTCTTTTGTAAACAAATAGACTTTACCAATAACAATTCCCGGCGCTGCTGCAATTCCGGCAATTTTATTATCAGAATTTTTATAAATGTCTTTAAATGATTTCATAACTCGTCAAATCCTCTCTCAAAATAAGCAACAATTTCATCACAAGCTTGCTGCTCATCAGGACCTTCAAACGTTAATTTTAATTCTGAACCTATTTCAGCAGCTAAAGTCATAACTCCAATAATGCTTTTACCATTAATACTCATTCCATCACGGTAAATAAAAAATTCACTTTTATACTTTGCGGCGAGTTTAACAATAGTGGCTGCTGGACGAGTATGAAGTCCGGCTTTATTAACTATCTTAACTGTTTTTTCAATCATTACTTGTTTCTTTTAATTAATGAATCAGCCAACCAGTAGAAAATTTCCACTTCACTTTTGTCTGATAACTTATTAATTGATCTTAAAGCTTTATTAGTGTAATTACGGATTGCAACTTTTGCATCCTCAATAACGCCAAGTTTTTCATATATCTTTTTATAATACTCTATTTGATTTTCTTTTATACCTTTATTTTTTACCACTTTTAACAAATCATCTTTGTCTTTTCCTTTAGCTTTCTCAAGAGCTTCGATAAACAAAAATGTTTTTTTGCCTTCCATCAAGTCCCCGCCGATTCTTTTACCAAACTCAAATTTATCTGCAATGATATCTAAAAGATCATCCTGAATTTGAAATGCAATTCCTAAATACTTTCCGTAATCTGAAAGAGCTTTGACGTCTTCTTTACTTCCATCAGCAAGATAAGCGCCCAATTCGCAGCACATTCTTGCAAGGGCAGCAGTTTTTTTCTCAATCATTTTAATGTATTCTGGAAGAGAAACATTTT
>CALLZX010000143.1 GCA_937858935.1 uncultured Ignavibacteriales bacterium
CAACTTAAAGCCGGTAATTTTGTTCAAACAAAAAAAATGATGCTGATAAAATAATTTTCATTTTCTCTGCGACTTTGCGCCTCTGCGTGAAAGACTTTTGTTTCTCGCAAAGACGCTAAGACGCAAAGTTAGAATCACATTTCTTTAAAAGTTACACCAGCAGGCAGTTCAAATATTTTAGAATCTACAGAACCATCCTGAATTTTTGTTGCTTCGATAACGAAATCCGCACCGCCCATTTTGGTTGTTGATTTTATAAGTATGTTATTCCAGGTCCAGCTAATCATAGGAGCTCCGCCAAACTCTGCACTGAATTTCTTGCAATCTTTTCCCGCAACAACTTCAGTTCCCAGATCTTTTACTTTATAACGCTCAATTGTTCTGGGATCTGCTTTTGAATAATCAGTACTGGCTGGAGCATACCATGCTTTTTTTGTGCCTTCGGTTTTTCCCTCTTCGTATGTGTAACTGAATCCATCTTTTCTAATCTCAATAGATTTAGATTTTGCAACACCAAGATCAATAGAAGTAATAGAAACTTCTTTTGCGCCGTAATCATCAAAATACAGTTCCTGTTTTGTACCCATTGGTGCATCGTAAAAAATTACACCGGATTTAACTCCATATCTCTGGCTAACAACAGGCTTTGGCGCTTCTTGGGTAGTAACGGTCTGTTGATCTGTCGATTCTGGTTTTTGTTCTTCTGTTTTAGAACAAGCAATTATAAAAGTAAGAGCAAATAAAACGAACAATAATTTTTTCATAGTGTACCTAAGCCTCTCCTGTTTGTATGAAATTAGTTATTTATTTAGTGACGAATATTAAACTAAATTGGCCTCTCTACGACTTTGCGCCTCTGCGTGAAAACTGTTTTTATCTCTCGCAAAGCCGCTAAGGGGCAAAGTAAAGATCTTAACTCCTCGTTAAATGCCGATACTTAATTCTGTGCGGCTGATCTGCTGCTATGCCTAATCTTTCTTTTCGCTTTTCTTCGTACTCGGAATAGTTGCCATCAAACCAAACGACTTTACTTTCATCTTCGAATGCTAGTATGTGTGTTGCTATTCTATCCAAAAACCATCTATCGTGACTTATTACCAAAACGCATCCGGCAAATTTTTCTATACCTTCTTCAAGTGCTCGCAATGTGTTTACATCAAGATCGTTTGTCGGCTCATCAAGCAAAATAACATTTGCACCTTGCTTTAACATCATTGCAAGATGAACGCGGTTTCTTTCTCCGCCCGAAAGCATACTAACTTTTTTCTGCTGATCAGCACCGGAGAAATTAAACTGCGCAACATACGCGCGCGAGTTTACCTGCCTGTTGCCAAGCATAATTGTATCTTCACCGTTTGAAATTAATTCCCAGATACTTTTTTCCGGATTCAATGCGTCTCTCGATTGATCTACATAAGACAGCTTAACTGTAGAACCAACTTTAATATTTCCGCTATCAGGTTTTTCTGATCCTGTAATCATTCTGAACAAAGTAGTTTTGCCAGCGCCGTTAGCTCCGATAATTCCAACTACCGCTCCGGGTGGAATTGAAAAAGTTAAATCATCAATTAAAATGTTATCACCGTAAGCTTTGCTAAGTTTTTCTGTTTCGATTACAATATCGCCAAGACGCTCTGCAACGGGAATGTAAAGCTCAAGATCTTTTTGTCCTTTTTCTTTTTCTTCCTTAAGAAGATTTTCATATGAAGTTATTCTTGATTGAGATTTTGCGTGACGCGCTTTCGGACTCATTCTAATCCATTCAAGTTCACGCTGTAAAGTTTTTTGCCTGTCGCTTTCACGTTTTTCTTCAACACGCAGTCTTTCCTGTTTCTGCTCAAGCCACGATGAATAATTTCCTTTCCACGGAATTCCTTCACCGCGGTCAAGTTCAAGTATCCAGCCTGCAACGTTATCAAGAAAATATCTATCGTGCGTAACTGCTATTACTGTTCCTTCATACTTTTGCAAGTGATGCTCTAACCACGCAACTGTTTCTGCATCAAGATGGTTTGTTGGTTCATCGAGTAAAAGTATATCTGGTTTTTGAAGAAGCAATCTGCAAAGTGCAACACGTCTTCTCTCACCGCCTGAAAGAACTTTACATAAAGTATCCGAAGGCGGACAGCGCAAAGCATCCATCGCCATTTCAAGTCGTGCATCAAGATCCCATCCGCCCATTGCTTCAAGTTTTTCCTGAACAGAGCCCTGTCTCTCAAGCAGATTTGTCATTTCATCATCATCCATCGGTTCAGCAAACTTTGCATTTATCTCATCATATTCTCGCAGTAGATCTACAACCTGCTGAACACCTTCCTGCACAATTTCTCTTACGGTTTTAGTTTCATCAACGTGCGGTTCCTGTTCAAGGTAGCCGATTGTAAAACCGGGAGATACAACTGTTTCTCCGTTTATGTTCTTATCAACTCCCGCAAGAATTTTTAGCAGTGATGATTTACCTGATCCATTTAAACCGATAACGCCGATCTTTGCGCCGTAGAAGTAGGACAGATAAATATCTTTTAGGATAGGTTTGTTGTTATAGAATTTGCTTACCCCAACCATTGAGTAAATAATTTTATTTGGTTCGTTAGCCATTTATTCTTTCTTTAAATAATTTGATGCTTAAAAATAAGGAAAGGAAAGAATACTTTTAGGCAATTGTTTTTGGTGAACTAAGAAATTGTGAACAAGCCGTGATAACTGAATTAAACCATCATATGATTATTTAAGTTTAATTTTTTTAACCCACACCACGCCTTTTACATCATCAATACTTTTATATCCTACACTTACAAATGAATTATCATTTGCTAAAATTACAGATGATGCCAGATTATAGACAGTTCCATCACCGATAATTAGTGAGTTTGAAAATGTTCCGTCAGAATTAAATATAAATAATGAGCCTGTAGTTTTAGTAGTATATGCTGTACCATTAATCACTTGTTTATCCTGATGACCACAAGCTACAAATCCGTTATTGAAAGCAGGATTTGAAGAGTACATTCTTACATTGTCATAACCAGCGGTTGGTTGTATAGCATTTTTAATTATTATATCTCCCTCTTGATTAAAAAGAAAAAAGTACTCAAGTCCACAACCAGCATAATTACCCAATGAATTCTGACAAACAGAATATTCGTAGAAAGTAGAACCCAACTCAACAGCACTTAAATCAATACTTTTTCTAACTATCTCATTTCCATTTTTATCTAGGGTTATATACCACGACACTGGTTGTGAAAATGTTTTTGAGGTAGCGATTAAAGAAATTGTGCTATCAGCGTTTTCTTTTATTGAATAAATTTTTAATGCAGGATCACCCTGAATAATTTTTACCCAGTTTTTATCCCCATCATTCTCAAGTTTAATTAATCTCGCATTACCATTGTTATCATATGAATTTACAATTATCAAAAATCCGGTGTCTGATGTTTGAATTATCTTTCTCGCAACATCCGAATAGTTAAAACTATGATATGTCTCCCAGATAATATTTCCTTCGTAATCTGTACGGACTATATAAGCGCTATCGCGTGCACCACCGGCAGCAATATAACCACTACCCTGGATTTCAATCACTGAATACAAGCCTAAGCCATTAAAATAAGTTTTATCCCATAACTCATTGCCATCCTTATCCAGCCTAAGCAACGCAGCATGATTTGTAGTACCTGTTTTATTTCTGCCTGCAACCAAATAGCCGCCCCGGGAGGATTCTATGATATCTGAAGCTTCTGAAGGGCCGGTAGAAAGATCATAAGTTTTATCGAAAACCACATCATAAAATTCATTACCTGTTGGGTTGATTGGATTATCATCTTTACCGCAGCTAATTAGTATTGTTAAAAATCCAAAAAGTATAAAATATTTTTTCATCATAGTATTGTAATTGTTATAAATTTATCAGCAAGTAGTTAGTGATATCTAGAAAAACCATTGAGTAAATAATTTTGTTTACTTCTGCGCTCATTTTTTAATTATGTGATGTGCAAAAATATGGAAAGAGTTAGTAAAGTCTTTAGTTCTCAGTGAGCAGTCGGTAAATTTAGAATAGGCAGTAGACAGTATGCAAAGAAATAAAATTTAGAAAAATAAAAGAGTAATCCACCAACCCTTAAAACCAAAAACCACCTTTAACCTGGCTTGTTTAAAAACCTCCCAAACCCCGTAATTCCTTAAAAATTATTTGTTTTCGCATAAAAACGCATTGTAACACAGCAAAAACACATTGTAACATCCTAAAAACGGTTTGTAAGTAGACAAAAATGGCGTGTACGATCGTAAAAACGCTTTGTTATCTTTAAAAAACGGACTGTAAGATCACAAAAAAAGAATGCAACCTCTCAAAAATGAAATGTAAATTCATAAAAACAGGTTGTACATCTGCAAAAACGAAATGTCAAACCTCAAAAACACTCTGCACAATCACAAAAAAAAACTTAAAAGTAAATTAAATCTGCTACTTTTGTTTGGCAGCTGTAGTGATTAATTTTTCTAAAATTTTTATATCAACATCATCAAGTTTGTTTATGTAAAGGCAACCAACTCCTGTTTTGTGTTTGCCGAGTTTTTTAAGTTCGGCTGCATATTTTTTTATATCTAAGACAAGATGTAATGATATGTTTGCCTTTCTGGGAGAGAATCCGATTTTAAACCATTCAACTTCTCTACCTGTTGCGGGACTTTTATAAATCTTGTTTCCAAAACCAATCATTGAGCTGCCCCACATTTTAGGTTTTTCTTTTGAGGCTTTTTGCATCAGCTTAAGAATTGTAAAGCTGTCTTTACGCTTTGCTTCATCTTTAACTGAGTTGATAAAATCCTCTACGCTTGAGTTTGTTTCTTTCGTTTTTATTACTGCCAGTTTTCCCATAGTGGTATCTCTTTTTTTTGTGAAATTATGTTTGTAATAGATTCCGAGTCAAGCGCGGAATGAGACCGAACTTATTTTTATTTCAGTCTTACTAATTTACCTTTACGCTTAACAATGTTTTTATAATCCCATTGAATACTTTTTGATTTCTTTATCCAGCGTTTAAGATCTTTAACTTTTATCTCTTCAACAGAGGTGTAAAAGATAGAAGCATCTTTAAATTTTCCTGTGCCGGGTTTCAAATTTTCCTCTTCAAAACTTTCACCGCTCCAAAACATTAAACGGATACCGGCTTTTTGTTTGCTGTATCCAACGATTGGGTTACCATCTAAAAACCAAACAGGATGTGCGTGCCAGATCTTACTTTCTTCTTGTGGTAAGTTGCTGTCAATTTCTTCAGCTAGAGCGTTACAGATCTTTTTATCTTCAGCAGATTGTTTGCTGTTATATGCTTTTATTTCTTTATTCATAGACATCCTTTATTCATTTTAGATTCCCGCTTGCGCGGGAATGACAATTGGGAAATTAAACTTTAAGAACTCCGCGGAAACCTCTGGCAGCGTAATAAGATTCAGCACCATTATGATATTTAAAAACAGTATTATAACGACGATCGCAAAAAATAGCTCCTCCAAGTTTTCTTATATCATCAGGTGTTTTTATCCAGCTTGAAGTTTTAAGATCGAATTCGCCGAGTTTTTGTAAGTTGCGATATTGGTCTTCTGTTAAAAGTTCGATTCCCATAGCCGCAGCAACATCAACAACATTATCTTTTGGTTTATTTTCCTTTCTTGCGTCCAGTGCTTTGCGATCGTAACAAAGACTTCTGCGTCCGGCAGGACTTTCAGCAGAGCAATCAGAAAAAATATATTCGTTTAGTTTTTTATCGAAGCCAATAACATCGGGTTCACCACCTGTTTTTTCCATTTCGTTTAATGACCAGAGTTTATCGTTATTCTTCTCCAGCTTTGCCAATACTTTATCCCACTTAATATCTTTATGTCGATCGATGTTTTTATCAAATCGTGTCTTTAAAATGTTAAACAGTTCATCAATTTGTTTTTGTGAAAGACTACTTTTTGTTTTGCTCATAATTTTTTTGCCTCCTATGAATTTACAATGTACAATCTACAATGTACAATTAAAAATTAAAAATTAAATTTC
>CALLZX010000144.1 GCA_937858935.1 uncultured Ignavibacteriales bacterium
CGATCCAAAACTTAAAGAGTATGTAGATATTTTTAAGAATCCACATCAGCCAAATCATTTAAATGAAAAGGAAAAGGTTTTTGTGCCGCTTAAAGCCGGAGATGCAACATTTCATTCCGGTTTAACTTTTCATGGTGCTGCAAATAATCAAACAAATGAAATGCGAGAAGCGATGACAATCATTTACATTAAAGATGGAGTTACTTTTGATGCATCTGATGAAAGAAATAAAACGCATACTTCTTGTGTAGGATTAAACAACGGTGAAATTATCAACACAAAATTTACTCCTGTTCTCATTTGATAAGGAAACATTTATGAAAACATTTTTTACTTTCTCTTTATTAATTATCGGGGCTTTCTTTTGGGGATGTTCTTCAAGCTCAAAGATGGTAAACATTTCAGAGTTGGAATATCCGAACGATTTGAAAGTATTTTCAAGATCCGATTGGGGATGGCAGCCGCTTGATAAAGTTCTACCACAACACTCAATAAATAAAATCACAATCCATCATGGGGGAGAAGAATTTGCTGAGGATAAAGATATGATTCAGTATCTCCGCAATCTTCAAAGCTGGAGCAGAGCAGAAAAAAAATGGATAGATATTCCCTATCACTTTATGATTGATCTTAAAGGAAATATTTATGAAGCACGTCCAATAAATTATCCCGGTGATACAAACACTGATTATGATGTTACTGGACATGCTTTAATCTGTGTTGTGGGAAATTATGAAGTACAAAAACTTAGCGACGCATCTTTAAAATCTTTAGTTAAACTCACTGCCTTTCTCAAAGAAAAATATCGTGTTGAAATAAAGGACATAAAAAGTCATAAAGATTATACAACTCAAACAGTTTGTCCAGGAAAAGATTTGTATAAATATCTTGAGGATGGTTCATTTATAAAAATGGTTGAATCAGAATTATATCCAGAAAAAGAAATTACTTCATCAAAAGTTAAAACAGGAATTGAGGTTTTACGCGATAGAAATTTTGATATCCTAAAAGGTAAGAGAGTTGGATTGGTTACAAATCCAACGGGGGTTGACAGCAAATTAAAATCAACGATAGATATTTTATTCGAAGCAAAAGAAGTTAATCTAACTGCACTATACGGACCGGAACACGGAGTGCGTGGTAATTATTCCGCAGGTGATCTTGTGGATTTTTATATTGATGATGCGACCAAACATCCGGTATTTTCTCTTTACGGAAAGACTCGTAAACCAACAGCAGAAATGTTAAAAGATGTTGATGTAATAGTCTTTGATATTCAGGATATTGGAAGCCGTTCTTACACATACATAAGTACTATGGGATTGGTTATGGAAGCAGCCGCTGAGTTCAATAAAGAAGTTGTAATTCTTGATCGACCAAATCCACTTGGCGGAAACAGGATTGAAGGAAATGTAGTTGAAGACGGATACTATTCCTTTGTCAGCCAGTTTGCAATTCCTTACTTGCATGGATTAACGGTTGGTGAACTAGCAATGTTACTAAATGAAGAAGGCCTGCTAGAAAATAAATCCAAGTGTAAACTTTCTGTGGTTGCAATGGAAGGCTGGACAAGAGATCTATACTTTGAGAAAACAGGTTTGCCGTGGGTGTTAACTTCACCGCACATTCCTCATAAGCATTCTTCATTTTATTATCCTACATCCGGAATTCTAGGAGAATTGCGTGGAGTGCTTTCAATAGGAGTTGGATACACAATTCCATTTCAAACTTTTGCAACAGAGTGGATAAATGGTGAAGAGCTTGCAAAAAAAATGAATTCATATAATCTTGAAGGAGTTATCTTCAGACCAATATCTTTTAAACCTTACTATGCGTTTGGCAAAGATAAAATGCTTCAGGGTGTTGAAATTTATATTACAGATTATACAAATATAAATTTGATGCCAATTCAATTTTATTTTGCTCAGGCTGTAAATGAACTTTATGGAAGAAACATTATTTCTGAGAATGAAGGACGATTTGATATGTTTGATAAAGTGTTGGGTACAAGCAAGATCAGAGAATTGTTTATGCAACGATTAAAAGTAGAAGATATTCTTCCCTATCTGAATAAAGATATTGAGAATTTTAGAAC
>CALLZX010000145.1 GCA_937858935.1 uncultured Ignavibacteriales bacterium
AGGAAGCGGTAAAAGCACGACGCTAGTTGCAGCACTTTACCAGGTAATATCACCAGAAGTGAACGTGCTTACAGTTGAAGATCCAGTTGAATATGTTATTGAAGGTGCTAGACAGCTTAAAATTGGTTACAAAATGAATTTTGAGCAAGCAATCAGATCTATCTTGCGACATGATCCTGATATAGTTCTTGTTGGTGAAATGAGAGATAAAGAAACGGCTGAGATTGCAATTAAACTTGCTAACACCGGTCACTTAACTTTTTCTACTCTTCACACCAATGATGCACCAAGTGCTGTTTCAAGATTGTTCAAGATGGGTATAGAACCTTTTTTGATTGCTTATGCAATTAATCTTATCGTGGCACAGAGGTTGGTTAGAAGACTATGTCCAAAATGTAAAAAAAGAGTAGTAAATTTTGATGAAGGACTAATGGTAGCCGCAGAATTAAATATTGCAGAGTGGAGAAATTTTACAATTTATGAAGCTGCGGGATGCGATGAATGTAATGGAACGGGATATAAAGGAAGACTTGCAATACACGAGGCCCTTTATTTTACAAAGGAATTAAGACAACTTATAGTTAGAGCCGGTAGTGACGTTGATGAAGAAAGTTTAAAATTGCAGGCAAAAAAAGATGGGTCATTAACACTGAGGGAAGCTGGTTTAGAAAAAGTCAAAATGGGCCTAACTTCAATTGAAGAAGTTCTTGCAAGCACCAGCGAATCGTAAAATTTTTTACTGAAGTGTAATTTTTACTTAACATTTATATCAAAACGATATAAATTTTACAGTTTTAACCAAAAACTATTTCTAATAAGCTGGTATAGTTTTATCTAACATATAACGGCACATTACATTTTTAAAAAGGTTTAAATTGAACATTGCAGAAGAGAAAAAAATATTAGAGAATTTTTGCAAAACTATTCCAGCGGCAATTTTCGGCCCGGATAGAGTTCATTATATTCTTGAGAACATTGATAAGTTAAAAGAAAACGAAAGACTATTACTTAGAAAGTTTTATAATAAGCTTCTTACTAATATGATTGAGAAAGAAGCTTCCGATATTGAAATTGGCGGACACGGAAACGTTGGTTACATTTGGATGCGAATTTATGGAAATAAAGAACGAGTTAAAGAAATTTCTCAGTTTACGAGTGATGAATCTGCTGTAATAATTATTAATCTTCTTAATGTTAGTCAAAGAGAACAACTTGCTAAGAAGCGTAATCTTGATTTTAGTTATACATTTCTTTATGAGAGAAGAAATACGAATGTTAGATTCAGATCTGATGCCTATTTCGATCTTGATACTTTAGCTATGAATATGAGATCTATCAATCAAACTATAAGACCAATGTCTTCTCTGGATTTTCATCCGAATATAGTAAGGGCATTAAGTCACGGTTATATAAAATTTGGATTGTCGCTTATAACTGGAATAACGGGTTCAGGTAAATCTACCACTTTGGATTCTATTATAGATCATCATAATAAAATCGATCCTTGTCATATTATTATTATAGCCGCACCTATTGAGTATGTTCATACTTCAAATATATCATTGATAAAACATCGTGAAGTTGGACGAGATGTTCTTTCTTTTAAAGAAGGGATTGTTCAATCATTGCGTCAGGATCCCGATATTATTGTTGTTGGTGAAATGAGAGATCCAGACACTATTATGGCTGCATTAGAAGTAACTGATACCGGACATAAAGTCTTCTCTACACTTCACACATCTTCAGCAGTAGAATCAATTGATAGAATTATTGCTGAGTGTGATCCTGCTGAACAAGAGCGTGTTAGAAACAGATTAGCTGACGTTTTAATTTCTGTAGTATCTCAAAAACTTGTTCCAAGTCTGGATGGAAAACGTGTTCTTGCTAAAGAAGTTTTGCTTGTTACACCAAGCGTAAGAGCTGCAATTAAAAACAATAATACAAGCGAAATTTATATGATGATTAATCAGGGCGGGGCACAAGGAATGATTACTATGGAGCAAGACCTAAAACGTTTGTATCTTGCAAAGAAAATTTCATTAGAAACGGCAATAACATATGCCAACAATAAAACAAGAATTCAGCAAATACTGGCGGCCTAAATTATGAAAACAATAGCCTGCATATATTGCGAGGGTAATGACACCAAACTTGCTGTTGTAAGCCAAGAGAAAAATGGCAGCAGATTAAAAATTGTTAGCACCGCATCCGTTGATGTGGTTTCAACAAGATCTAATTTGCAACCTACAGCAGGGTTTAACCTGGAAGGTGAAGGACTCCAATTAGAAGGAGTTGATTCTAAAGAAACTTCATTATCCGGAGATGTTGATGCACCAAGTATAAGCTCTATTGGTGCAGCTCTCAAGGGAGTAAATCTTAATAAACTGGAGTTTATTCCTGCACTAACCGAACCGGCAATTTATTATCATCCTTATGATGGAAAGAGAGAATTAAAAGGCACAAAGCTGCTTGATGAAATTCTTTCAGATATTCGCCAATCAAAAGGAGTAAATGTTGAAAAAGAAAGCATGGATTTTATTGAGCTTTCAGATGGTTCTTTATTATCTGCATTTATAGATGGACCTGTTGCTTGTGTTAATCTTACTGATAATATCGCAGGTTATTTTGGAAAGAAATTTTTTAAAGTTCCAACAATCAAAAGTGCTGATATTGCATTAGCATACTATGTTGCTAAAAGAAAGAAATTCTTCCCGGATGACCAAAGCTTAATTGTTTACATTGGTAAAGAATACAGTAAGCTGATCTTCTTACAAGGCAGAAAACTTAAGCACATTGGAACCACTCTCGATATTGGCACTACCAATCTTCATACTTATGATGTTTATTTCTCTAAGATTTTACTTGAGATGGAAAATGGAGGAATTACTTCTTTAGATAATATTATTGTTTGCGGTGAAGATGATTCTGAAAATTTAATTCTCTCCTTTTACGGCACATTTCCGGAAGCAAATGTTAGCAGATTAGAATTCGATGATATAGATCTTTCTCAAATCGATGAAGAAACAAAAACGAAATTTTCTTCTTATAGTGTTCCTATCGCTGTAGCCACAGAATTTTTTGATGAAGCAGCAAAAGAGCATAAAGGAATAAATTTATTACCAAAATATATTTCAGAGGAACAAAAATTCTTCCAGTTCTCTTGGCATAGTTTTGCTGTTCTTCCTTTTTTATTTATTGCCGCATTTCTATTTACTCTCAAAGTTCTCCAAAATAATAAAGAACTATCAAGACTAGACATTGAAATAAAACAAAAGACTTTGATCATCAGGCAAAATCAAGAAACATTAAGCAAGATTGCCGAAATTGAAGGAAAGATTAGCAGCTTTGGACAAACACAAGCAATACTTGATTCCGCGGCTGTTGGTACCGGTGTTTGGAAAAACGTTTTACGAGATATTGCAAGTTTTTGCGGAAGTAAACAGAATATCTGGATATCTAATATTGTTAGAGACAATAGCAGCACCATTAAAATTGAAGGATATTCACTCTCAAAATATTCTCCTACTGACATGGCTTACAGTTTACAGGACGCAAGACTTAATAGTATGATGAACGAGGCACTCAGAGAAAAGAACGCCTATAAATATAATTTAACATTTGATATTACTTCATATCAGAAGAAAAATGAATAAAAAATTACGTAGCACTTTAGTACTGCTGGCTTTTCTTTTTATTATCCTTATTGCAGGAGGATCATATCTTTATTTTGTTCAAAGCAAAGATTTGAATGAGAAAAGAGATAAGTTAAAAGAATTACAAGCCAAAGCATTAGACCCGCAAGAATTGCTCGCACAATATCAAAGCCTTTTGGTGGAATCCAATCGTCTAGATTCAATTCTTGCTAATCGGGAATTTAATATACCTCAAAATTTATCATCCATTAAGTTTTATAATTTTGTTAATAATATTACTAATGGATTTTCAGATAAAGCCCAGGTGAATATTGAATTTCTTGAACAGAAACAGGAAAAAGAATTTTTCTATCATGAATATAAGCTCACTGGATTTGGTTACTTTAACGAAGTCTACAACTTGATCTTTGCAATAGAACATAGCAAAGAATTAAAAAAAGTTACAAATATTAGTTTAGGTAATCTAGTACAAACCAAAGAAGGTGAAATTCCTCTCTATCTTGTCAGTTTTACCCTAAATGCAAAAGCTTATTTTTCAACTGATAATCGTTTTGCACCAGCTACATTTGTTGAAAATAGTTTAGGCGCTCCAACATTATACGATGCCTTTTATCCATTAATAAGAAATGAAATCCCACCAAACATTGATGAACTTCTTGATGTACAGGGCGCAACTTTACTTGCTTTGATTCCAGAGGGTGCATTTATAGCTGACAGTAAAGGAAACACATACTTGATCTGGGAAGGTGAACAAGTTTACTTGGGATATCTTACAAAGATTGACTATCAAAATAGTAGAGTTAGCTTTATTCTTAATAAAGGCGGTATAATTGAAAAAATGGATCTTGAATTAGATCGTTCAGAATTAAAAAAGAAAACAAATGAGAAATAAAATGAAAACTATTATATACTCAATAATTTTAATTTTTATGTTTGTCGGGAATGCCTTTCCGCAAAAGTATTGGGAAAGACGACTTAAAGATTATAATAATCCTGATGAA
>CALLZX010000146.1 GCA_937858935.1 uncultured Ignavibacteriales bacterium
AGTTCTTCCAAAGAATAGTTTGCATTTTCAGAAAGTAAATCGCGCACAACTTTTTCTGCAAGTTGTCTTTGGTAACCTAGTGTTGCCAATGCAGAAATCGCTTCATCTTTTGCAGATGTTATTTTAATTGACCCATCGGCTTTAATTGCATCAACTTTATTTCTTAACTCGAGCACAACACGCTCAGCTGTTTTTCTTCCTATTCCAGGAATTGCTATTAAACGGGAAACGTTTCCATTTGCAATTGCATCTTTTAAATCATCAACAGAAATTCCGGAGAGAATACCTAAACTTACCTTTGGACCAATACCACTTATAGAAATTAAAAGCTCAAACATTCCCTTTTCTGATTCAGTAAAAAAACCAAACAAAGTTATTGAATCTTCTTTAACACTTGTGTGGATGAAAAGGGAAACAATATCTTTATCAGAAATCTTTTCAAAGGTGCTGATAGAAATATTTACTAAGTAACCAACTCCATTTACATCAAGTATTATTTGTGTTGGTTTAGATGAGATTATTTTTCCTGTTAAAAAGCCGATCATTAAAATTTAACCTATCACCCTTTCCGGATAAGCTTCAATAAAAGATTTCCAATCCTTTGTTTTCTTTACTGGAGTTTTCATTCTGAAAGCATGACAAAGTGCAATTGCAAGTGCATCACTTTCATCAACTTTAATTTTTTCTGATTTGATGTTGAGTAAAGTTTTAATCATAAATGAAACTTGATCTTTGCTTGCAGCGCCTTTGCCCACAACTGATTTTTTAACTTCTCTCGGGGAATACTCGCTTGCAGGAACACTATTGTGGAGTGCGCATAGAATTGAAACCCCACGGGCATAACCAATCTTCATTGCCGACTGGACATTCTTTCCATAGAAGGCCGTTTCAATTGCAAATTCATCCGGCTTATATTTTTTTATGATTTTACTTATTTCACTGTAGATAATTTCAAGACGTTGTGGAATTGCTTCATTTGTGGGAAGGTTAATGGATCCGCCGGCAACTCTTATGAAGTTATTATTTAAACATTTAATAACTCCATAACCAGTAATTCTTGTTCCGGGATCTATACCTAAAATGATCATAGAAAGTTTTAAGTTGTTTTAAAAATAGATTCCCACTTTCGTGGGAATGACATTAAAAATTTTAGTGAAAAATTGTCAGAACTTATTCAACAATATCAGCATTTGAAAACACATTCTGAACATCATCAAGATCTTCAATCGATTCAATCAGCTTAACAACTTTTTCAGCATCTTCGCCCTTAACTTCAATCAAATTTTTTGCAATCCATTGAAGTGAAGCATTTTCAACTGTAAATTTTTTGTCCACTAAAGTTCTTCTAACTGTCTCAAAAGATTCAATAGTAGTTTGTACTTCAAAAAAATCTTCTTCTGTTGTAAGATCGTCAGCACCTGCATCCAAAACTATTTCCATTACATCGTCTTCTTTTTTACCTTCTGCAGGCAGAGTAATAATTCCTTTTCTATCAAACATCCATGCAACTGAGCCTGTTTCTCCCATACCTGCACCATATTTACTGAATAGATGTCTTACTTCTGCAACGGTCCTGTTTTTATTATCAGTAGCAACTTCAACAACAACTGCAATTCCTGCAGGTCCATATCCTTCATAAGTTAATTCGTGATAGATCACACCCTCAAGCTCGCCGGTAGCTTTTTTGATTGCTCGTTCAATATTATCCATCGGCATATTTTGAGCTTTAGCATTATCAACAGCTAATCGTAATCTTGGATTTCCATTTATATCACCGCCGGCTCGTGCAGCAATTGTAATTTCTTTAATAAGCTTTGTAAAAATTTTCCCTCTTTTAGAATCGAGTACAGCTTTTTTCCTTTTGATCGTAGCCCATTTTGAGTGACCGGACATTACTAATTCTCCTGAATTTCTTTTTGGTTTAGTCTTAAATCTTTTAATCTAAGTTGCGGATAAGTTCTGCCATCTCTAACCGTTTTATCAATGGTAAAGACAATATCCACTTTTAATTTTTTATCTGACAGCAAATCTAAATATTCACGCATATTAAAGCCAATGGTATCAAAAATCTTATCGTTTCCATTTTGTTTAAAACAGGCTATAAGGTGCTTAGCCCCAACTAACCTTGGAGTATTAAAAATTTCTACACCTTCAGTGAGAAAAACTGGTCGCATATTCTCCGGGCCGAAAGGAGCAAACTGATCAAGTATTCTTAAGAACTTTGGTGTTATTTCTGAAAATTTAATTTTAGCATCAATTATAATTTCAGGAAATAGATCATCACCTGTAATTGTTTCTTTGACTATCTTATTGAATTTGTCTTTAAAGTCCTGAACTTTATCAAGTTCCACTGCTAATCCGGCGGCAGCCTGATGACCGCCAAAATGTATTAAAAACTCTTCGCACTTTTGTAATGCTTCGTAGATATTAAAATTTGTAATACTTCTTGCAGATCCTTTTGCAATCCCATCTATTGTTGTAAGCATAATGGTAGGACGATAATACTTCTCAACTAAACGTGAGGCAACTATCCCAATTACTCCCGGATGCCATTCTTCCTGATGAAGAACAATTGCAAGATCATTATCAAGATCAATTGAACTTTCTACAAGCTGCAATGCATTATCAAAAGTATCAACATCTATTTTTCTGCGTTCGTAATTTTCAGTTTCAAGAACTTTAGCGAGTGTTAACGCTTCATCTTTACTGTCAGTTATTAATAATTCAACAGCCCGTTTTGCATCACCTAATCTTCCAACAGCATTAATTCTTGGTGCAATAGTAAAAACGATTTGACCGGAATTTAAATTACCCGGTTGAAGGCTGCTGCTTTCTATCAAAGCAAGGACGCCTGGTCTTGGATTGTTATTAATACTCTCCAATCCTTCCCTAACTAGAACCCTATTCTCATCAACAAGAGCAACAATATCTGCAGCACCCGCAAGAGCAACCAAATCCAGATACTTCAATGGCATTTCACGTCTGCCTATTTTTTCGGCTACTCCTTGTGCAAGTTTAAAGGCAACACCGGCACCGGATAGGTATTTGAATGGATATTGGCATTGTGGTTTTAACGGATCCAATACAGCCAAAGCAGGCGGTAGTTCATCTTTAGGCTGATGATGATCGCAAATAATTACATCCATTCCCAATTGATTTGCATATGCGGTTTCTTCAATAGCTGTAATACCGCAATCAACAGTAATTAAAAGTCGTGCATCAGTTGTTGATTTTATAACATCAATACTTTCTTTAGATAGACCATAACCTTCTGTTAGGCGCTGCGGGATGTAGAAATCAACATTAGCTCCAAGCTCTTTTAAAAACATATATAAAAGAGCTGTAGAACATGTACCATCTACATCATAATCGCCGTAAATACAAATTGGCTGATTTTCGGTAAGAGCACGAATTACTCTTTTGGATGCGGCCTCCATTCCGTGCATAAGATAAGGATCATGTAAAGATTCTATTGATGGTCTGAAGAAAAATTTTGCTTGTGCAAAACTTTTAATATCTCTTAGAAAAAGTAGCTTTGCCAAAATATCCGAGATATTAAGCGAATCAGCAAGCTCTTTTAATGAATTATAGTCTTCAACTTCTCTGATTTTCCAACGTTTATGTAACATGAGAGAATTACTTATATTTTATAAGAACAAATCTAAAAGTTCAATCCTGTAAGCCGAATTCTGTAATCCCGACGAAGCCAGGACGGCAATTATTTATCTATTTCTGTTGTTACCAACAGACTCTAGCGGTCTACCCGAAAATCTAACCTGCAATTAAGCATTGATACAAAGCGAACAACTTTGTCCCGATCAGATCGGGAAGATTTTCTTACTTGACCTTGCTTCAAGTGTGGTTTGCCATGCACCCGATATTACTATCAGGCCGGTGAGCTCTTACCTCGCCTTTTCACCTTTACTCCGATATTATCGGAGAAGTTTATTTTCTGTGGCACTGTCAGTCGATAATAGATTTCTCCATTAGCTCCCGGGAGTTACCCGGCACCTTGTTCTGTGAAGTTCGGACTTTCCTCCTCCCGATAAATCGGGAAGCAATTGCCCGGATTGAATTATTAGATTATTCTTTAATAATGAATTGACATCACTGCCAATTCTGCCAATTACTTGATTATTTGTTGCGTATAAAAAGGTATAAACACTGAGTAAATCAGTGAGTGGAATATACAAAATTTAGAACCTGAATTCAGTAGACACCTTTAGGAATAATTAAGGTGCTTCAACCTCATCTGCAATTTCCTGTGAAATAAGGATTCTGCCACAATACTCACACGTAAAAATCCTGGCATTTCTTCTTATTTCCAATTGCCTTTGTGATGGTACTATGTTGTGACAACCAGAACATGCAGATCTTCTGATAGTAGAAACAGCCTTGCCTTTTTTGGCTTTTCTAATTCTCATATAAACCGAAACATCCGGTTTTTTTACCTGATCTTCAATTTTCTTTCTTTCAGCAAGAAGAATATTCTCTTCACTTTCATTTGCTTTGATAATTTCTTTAAGATCTGCTTCTCTTTCTTTCAATTCCTGATCTAGTTCATCCAATTTAGGCTTTACTTCTTCTATCTGCTCTGATAAACTTTTACTTAAATCAGCCAGCGCATTATTTTCTGCTTCTAATTTTGCTATCTGTTCATCTGAATGATCAATTTCTTTGGTAAGAGCATCATACTCTTTGTTATTTCTAACCTGGTAAAGTTGCGCTTTAAACTTTTTCTGACTCTCTTTTAATTTTTCAACTTCTTCTTCATTCTGAGCCCTTTTTTCAACTGATTCTTTTTGAGCAACTTCTTTTTCAGAAATTTCAGTCTTTAAAGCATTAATACTGTTCTCCAAAGAGCTTACCATATTTGGTAAATCTCCACGTAATTCTTCAAGTTTATCAAGTTGATCATCAACTAATTGTAATTGGTACAGTACTTTTAATCTATTATACAATTTTTTCTGGCTCCTTAGTTATTATAAAAAACAATCGGGTTGGTTGAACCCATATACTTATAAACTTTTGTTTTATCTGTAAAAGATTTTTCTAATCTGTTTTTAATTTCATCTAAAACCGGAACTTCAGTTTCATAATGTCCGGCATCAATTAATAAAATCTTATTTTCTGCGTCCTGAAATGTATGATACTTAACATCAGCAGTTACAAATGCATCAGCATTATTTTTAATTGCAGCATCAAGTAGATCACTTCCTGATCCCCCGCAAACCGCAACTTTTTTAATTTTAAATTTTGATCCTTGAGTAAATCTTAAGTTTTTTGCTTTTAAAGATTTCACTACCAGACTTAAAAATTCTTTTTGTGATAGTTCATTATTTAATTCACCAATAACGCCCATTCCATAATCTACATTTTCATTCGCTAATGTATAGACATCATAAGCAACTTCCTCATATGGATGTACTTGCTTCATAGCAGTAACAACTTTACTGACATCAAAAGAATTAACAAGAACTTCTATTTTAACTTCTTCAACACTTTCAATTTTTCCTTTTACGCCAAAACTTGGATTGGATTTTTCTGATCCTTTAAAAGTTCCTGTTCCTAAAGTTCTAAAGCTGCAGTTTGTGTATTCCCCAATGATTCCAGCACCCGCATTTTGCATAGCAATAGTTACCCTATCTGCATAACTAATCGGAACAAATACAACAAGTTTATTTTGATTTGATGAAAGGTTAACCAGAAATTTTTGATTTGAGAGTTTGAGTTTTTTTGCGAGTTGAAAGCTTACACCGCTTTTTGTAAAATCTAAATTTGTGTGAGCTGAGTAGAGTGTAATATCTTTTTTAATAAGTTTTTCAATAACTCTTGAGATTCCATCACTATTTGTGTCAATTCTTTTTATTGATCTGAACAATAATGGGTGGTGGCTGATAATTAAATTACATTTTTTTTGTGCAGCTTCATCAACAACTTTTTCATCAACATCTAAACACAGTAAAATGCTTTTTACTTCTCGGCGCAATGATCCAACTTGCAATCCTACATTGTCTTTTTCCCAGGCTATTGATTTGGGAGCCCAGTCTTCAATTATTTTAATGATCTTGTCACATCTCATAATATCAAAAAAAAATGCACCCTACTTTTATATTGGGTGCATTCTTATAAACTTTTGGTCTTTGCATTTTGACTTTTGAGGTCAGTCTTTGCAAGAAATTTTAATTTTTTCGGGTTTTTTCTTCTCATATTTAGTGCATAAATATAATTCTATTAGAGAAAATAAACAATTTATCTTTGCTTTAAATCAAAGCTCTACCCAATTACCATCTTCACGAATAAGATCTATAAGCTCATCCACCGCATTTTTTGCAGGAATATTGCGCCGAACAATATTTTTTTCACGATATAATGTAATTTTATCAACACCTGATCCTACATATCCGTAATCTGCATCAGCCATTTCCCCTGGGCCATTCACAATACAGCCCATAATTGCAATTTTTACACCTTTCAAATGTTCAGTTCGTTTGCGAATCATTTCAGTAGTTTCTTGCAAATCAAATAAAGTTCTGCCGCAAGATGGACAGGCGATATATTCGG
>CALLZX010000147.1 GCA_937858935.1 uncultured Ignavibacteriales bacterium
TAACGCCTTGGGATAATTACACTATAGATGAATCAATCTCGAAATCAGTTGAGCTGACGAGTAAATGGATAAATCTTTTTGAAGGAAGCGATAAAGCTTTTTTAGAAAAGAAAATTCAATATCAAAACTCTAGGGGAGAAACGTTTACAAACTCAATTAAGGATATTGCAACACATGTTATTAACCATGCAGCGTATCATCGCGCGCAAATTGCACAACATGTAAAACGCACAAATGGAACTCCAGCAATTACTGATTACATTATTTATCAGCGAGAACTTCAAAAATAACAGCGGGAAAACTAAATAGTGGAAATTTCGGAGCAATTATATTTCCATTGAAAAAAACATTATGCGATCTATACACTTGAAATTAATTACTATCTGCTCAATTATTATCTCTGTGTTATAGCCGGGATTTTATTTTGTATAGTTTGATTGACTGTTTAAAAAAAATTATTTATGGAAATTCTTTTGAATTATTAAAAGCAATTCGGCTTTGTTAATAGGCTTCGCAATATAATCATTGCATCCCGCTTCAATTGCTTTTTCACGATCGCCATATAGTCCGTGAGCAGTCTGCGCTATTATGACAACCTCTTTGTTAAACTTCCGAATTTCGCGGGTGGCGTCATATCCTCCCATATCGGGCATCCGAATATCCATCATTACCAAATCTATATCTGGATTATTTTGGCACGCCTCAATGGCTTCGACGCCAGTTCTCGCTTTTATGATTTCTTTACCAAATGTTTTTAATGTTTTATCAATCAACATTTCCGATACTTTATCGTCTTCGGCTATTAGTATTTTTAGTTTTCTAATTAGATCGTTATTATCTGACGGTACAATTTGATGAACAACGGGTTCGTTTATTGGCACTGCATTGTATGGCAAGGTGAAATAAAAAGTTGATCCAACGCCCACCTGGCTTGAGACCCGGATTTTACCACCCAGCATTTCGACATATGCCTTGGTAATAGATAATCCTAAACCCGCACCTTGCTGAGCCCATTCGTTAGGAATATCTGCCTGAATAAAGCGCTCAAATATGGCACCGTGCCTGTCATTTGGAATCCCGATTCCTGTGTCTTTCACATAAAATTCAAGATCACCATCCCCTTTGTTATACCCAATCTCAATTGTTCCTGTGTTACTATATTTAATGGCATTTTTAACAAGATTGGTAAGTATGGCATACAATTTTTCTCGGTCGGTTTTTAGAATAGCTTCTTTTGTTGGCAATGGTGTGCTAAATGAGAGGTTCATCCCCTTTGCCTCTACTTCTGGTTTGAAAAAAGTATAGATGTCCTGGATTTGTTCGTTTATATTCGACTCCTGAATTTCAAGCTTCATTAAGCCGGCTTCAATTTTAGAAATATCAACAATATCGTTGATTATGTTTAGCATACGAGCGCCGCTTTTTTCAATAATCCTAATGTAATCTTGTTGCTCTTTACCAGTAAGACCAGGTTCTTTAAGTAATTCAGCAAAGCCAAGAATTCCGTTCATTGGTGTTCTGATTTCATGACTCATATTGGCGAGGAAGGCTGATTTAAGACGGTCGCTTTCTTCCGCCTGCTCTTTGGCTTTTAATAGTTCTTTGGTTCTTTCTTCCACTGTTCTCTCGAGGTTTTTGTTGGCATCTAACACAAGCAATCTTTCATTGTCCAGCTTCTGGCTCAGGAAAAAGTTGCGTCGCGTATAATACTCGATGTTATATGCAGCAAACATTCCGATAAGATTTGCACTGATGAAGAAAAAATTGTTATTAATAAGTAATTCGTCAGGCGTATGTGTATAATATATTGCTCCGATATTATAAATAAGCAGTATTGACCAACCGGCAATTGTTGCAAAAAAGAAACGGAGTTTTATAAAAAAGTAACCCGCAGAAAAGACGAGCATCATCCCGGCATAATATGCATAATTTTCAGGAGCAAACATTGTCATTATACTGATTCCGAAACCACCGATAATAAAACTAATGAGCAACAACACCTGCCAAACTTTTTGAAATAACCGGGTGAAAGACAAAAAAAATACGATTAAGAGTATTGGAATAACAAATAAAAAGCGGATAGCATGGAATGCGGCAGAATATTCGGGGATTATTCGCGAATCTAGGTAACCAAAGGAACCATAAAGAATAATAACTAATATAAATGCAACTCTAAATTGAAAAATAGAATCAGAGAAATATTTTTTTAAAAAAAGCTGTTCATCCACTTCTGAAAAAGCCAACGTAATCTTATTATAATTCATTGAAGCGTATGTTGTGTCTTGAATCATTCTGCGTTTTTAGATAGACATTGAGCGTTGACTATATCAAGTTTATAAGATACAGAAAAGCGAGACTTTATTTTTTCAAACATAAGTAATTATTCTTTATAAATCATCAAGGGGCAATTTTCTTCTGAATTATTTTAATATTGTTAACAACGATTCTCCATGGGCAGCAATAGTTTTATCTAAATCTTCTTTTGTGTGCGCAGTAGAAACAAACAAAGCTTCAAACTGCGCAGGCGCAAGATAGATTCCGCGGTTTAACATTTCGTGAAAATATTTTCCATACAATGCAGTATCAGAGGTTAACGCTGATTTAAAATCATTAACGGGTTTTTCTGTAAAGAACAGACACATCATAGAACCAACACGATTCATCGCATAATATTTTCTGGCAGCTTTCAAGTTTTCTTTAAATCCATTTTCTAAGTACATCGAAGCTTTTTCCAGTTGCACATAAATTTCTGGATGATCTTTAATATACGATAACGCTGCAAAGCCCGCACACATTGCAAGCGGATTTCCGCTTAATGTTCCTGCTTGATAAACTGGACCGCTCGGAGAAAGCATTTCCATAATTTCCCGCTTACCACCAAATGCGCCAACAGGTAAACCACCGCCAATAATTTTTCCGAATGTAGTTAAATCAGGTTTAACTCCTAAAATTTCCTGCGCACCGCCAGCCGCAACACGGAATCCTGTCATCACCTCATCAAAAATCAAAACGATATCCTCTTCATTACAAATTCCTCTTAGCTCAACAAGAAATTCTTCGTTAGCTTGCACAACACCCATATTGCCTGCGATCGGCTCTATGATAATTGCGGCAATTTGTCCACGATATTGTGTAACCAACCCTTTAACAGAATTAATATTATTGTAATCGGCAAGTAAAGTATCTGATGCATTTGCTTTTGTAACACCGGGAGAAGTTGGAACTCCGAACGTTAAGGCGCCACTGCCGGCTTTAATTAAAAAATGATCGGCATGCCCGTGATAGCAGCCTTCAAATTTTATAAACTTATCTCGCCCAGTATATCCGCGCGCAACACGAACAGCACTCATTGTTGCTTCGGTTCCGCTGTTAACCATTCTAACCATTTCAACAGATGGAACCAAATCAGTGATTAACTGAGCCATCTTAACTTCCATTTCAGTTGGTGCGCCAAAGCTTGTTCCATTTTCAAAAGTGCGAGTTAATGCTTCTTTAATAAACGGTGGATTGTGTCCGAATAAATGCGGTCCCCAGCTTCCGATGTAATCGATGAATTCGTTTCCATCAACATCATAAAATTTTGAGCCAGCGCCTCGCTCAATAAACAGCGGATCTCCGCCGACAGATTTAAATGCTCTAACAGGAGAGTTTACTCCGCCCGGAATATATTTTTTTGCTTTTTCAAATAGTTGTTTGCTTTTTGTTGTGTTCATAATTTCCTTTAAGAAATAGTACGCTGATCTTTATAATTTGACTATGATCATAACTTATGGGTCTCATTATAATGATCAGCATACAATGGTGTTTATTTAAATAATATTTGATAATCTTTTTGTTTGCCTGCTTGCCAAAAATTTTCCGGAACAACCTTCCAGTTACCAATTAATTTCGGGGTAACAAGTTTTTCTTTTTCAATCCATTTCATCAGATAGAATCGTAAATCTTTTTCTGTTGAGTTTATAATTCTTTTAGACAATTCTTCTTGTGGGATTTTAGCCCCGCGGGTTAAATGCCCCCCACCGCCATTACCACGGTATGAGTTAACTGCAACTTTATATTTTGTTTTAAGATCAAAGGTATTTCCATTTGAAAAGTTTTTAATCGTTACTTTTTTTCCAATTGGCTTTGTTACATCAACATCGTAATCAATTCCGGCAGCGGATTCAAAATTATAATAACGCTCTTCAAGTTCAGGTGATTTTGTTCGTTCTGAATATTTAATATTTCCGGTTTCATCAAGCCTAAATTTAAGAAGATGATCACTTTCGTTCTCCATTTGATTGAACCAGTTGCCATA
>CALLZX010000148.1 GCA_937858935.1 uncultured Ignavibacteriales bacterium
CCGCCTCTCCAATCTTTTTTAGATGGACCATCAACTGTTTTTTGTGTTGCAGTATAAGAATGTATCGTAGTCATAATTCCAACTTCAACTCCAATTCCCTCTTTCAATAAAACATGTACAACCGGGGCCAAACAGTTTGTTGTACAAGAGGCATTAGAAATAATTGTGTGTTCTGGTTTTAGTTCATTGTCATTAACGCCCATTACAACCGTTTTAACATCACCTTTACCAGGAGCAGATATAATAACTTTCTTTGCACCAGCTGCAATATGTCCTTTTGCTTTTTCGGAATCAGTAAATAAACCCGTTGATTCAATTACGTAATCAACTCCAAGTTCTTTCCAAGGAAGCTGTGAAGGATCTTTTGTAGCTAGGACGCATAATGTTTCTTCACCATTTATAACAAGAACATCATCGTGATCAAGATCAGCTTTACTTTTTTTAGAAGTAACTTCACCTTTAAATATTCCGTGAACAGAATCGTATTTTAATTGGTAAGCAAAATATTTTGCATCGTTGGTTACATCAACTAATGCAACGAGATCAACCTCTTTGCCTAAAACGTTTTTATCTGCCATTGCGCGTAAAACGAGTCTTCCAATTCTTCCAAACCCGTTAATAGCTACTTTAACTGCCATTTTTTAACTCCTTTATTGAATTTAATCTTTATAATAAGCCCATACAAAATTAGTCAAAGAGGGTTTTATTATCAATCCAATTATGGCTTTATTGTGTGCACTTTAACACAATTTAAAAAATAATTAAGACCTAACTAGGAGTGATTTTGAACTAAATAATTTATATTTCAGTTGAAAAATTAAACAGACTAAAAAACAGAAGAGGTTAATATGATATCTGCAAAAATGCAAAAGGCTCTTAACACACATCTCAATGAGGAATTCTATTCTTCATACTTATATCTTTCAATGGCTGCTTATTTTGAAGCAAAGAACTTAAAAGGATTTGCTAATTGGATGAGAATTCAAGCTAACGAAGAACAAATGCATGGAATGAAATTTTTTAATTTCATTTTACAAAAAGGCGGTAAAGTTACACTGGCAGAAATTGGAGCTCCAAAAATTGAATGGAAATCTATTCCAGAAGTTTTTGCCGATACACTTAAACACGAGCAAAAAATTTCCGGATTAATAAATAAACTTGTTGAAGTTGCAATGACTGAGAAAGATTATGCTACAAATACCTTCCTGCAGTGGTTTGTAACTGAGCAAGTTGAAGAAGAAGCCAATGTTGAGGAAATTGTTCAGAAGATTGAAATGATTGGTGATAATAAAAGCGGTTTATATATGCTGGATAATGAATTGGGTTCAAGAGTTGCTGCTCCTACTGTTGCATAATAATTTAATTTTTGGTTTAAAATTAAAAATCCTCTCAAAGATGAGAGGATTTTTTTATCAAAAGACTCCAAATATTTTAGAAAAAATTGGAACGATTATTAAGAAGATAACCAATGCTCCAACTATCTGTATTTTAACTTTACCTTCAGCAAGATATTCTTTTGGATAATTTCCTAGTGTGATTATCCTTAAAAAGAAATATCCAACATTATAGATTATTGCA
>CALLZX010000149.1 GCA_937858935.1 uncultured Ignavibacteriales bacterium
AAGTATATACTTCATAATATATCTGTAATTAGTTTTATTAAATTTTTAATTATGTGTGGTTTAATATTAGATTCCTGTTGTAAAAAAACAAAATTCTAAATGTTTAGACAAAAATTTCTTTCAAAAGATTTTATAACAAAGATAATTGAAAAAGCTGCGGGAAAAGTACCGCAAATTATGCTTGAGGATTTTTTGTCTTGTATCGAAAAGGAAACAGCGCTTCATTACTTTACAAAATCATCTGAATCAAATCTTTTAAGGATAATTCAGAATCAGTTTGATATAGCTTTTTTTATTAATGAATGTTTAAAGTATCCTCACCAAATTGAAATACTTATAACACTTTCAAACAACAGCAATTACTTAACAGATATTCTTGTCAGAAATCCTGAATATTTTCATTGGATTATCAATCCATCTGTGTTAGAACAGAAAATAAATGGCAAGTATTTTAAAGAAATTTTAGAGAAAACTGTTGCGCCCTTTAAATCAATCGAATCGAAAGTAAATGCCCTAAGGAACTTCAAACGTAAAGAAATCTTAAGAATCGGATTAAAGGATATATACTTAAAAGAAGAATTAAAAAACATCACTCTTTATCTTTCATTTCTTGCCAACTCTATTTCAGCCATACTTTTTGAATTGTGCTACAAAGAAATTCTCAACAAACACAATATTGAAAAAACAACGCGTAAATACGTATTGTTTTCACTGGGAAAACTGGGTGGCAGCGAGCTGAATTATAGTTCTGATATTGACCTGGTTGCATTTTATGATAAAAATTCTTTGATCAATAAAAAAATATACTATAACCAGATTCTTTCTGAAACAATTTTACTTTTTATAGAAACTGCTAGTAAAAAAACCGGAGCAGGGTTCTTATATAGAGTTGATTTTCGACTGCGTCCGGATGGAAGAAATGCACCTTTATGTGGAAGTCATATAGATTATATCCGATATTATGAAACACGCGGCGAAGACTGGGAAAGACAAATGCTCATCAAAGCAAACTATCTTTGCGGAAGTGAAAGTTTGTATAATAAATTTTCGGATTCCGTTTCCAGATTTATTTATCCTGCAACATTTTCAGTATCACCAATTCAACAAATAAAAAAACTAAAAGCAAGTATCGAGCAAAGGAATAAATCAGATGAAAATATAAAATTCGTTTCCGGAGGTATCCGTGATATTGAATTTTCTTTGCAAGCTCTCCAGTTGCTTAATGGCGGGAAAGACTCATCCATCAGAACAGGGAATTCTTTAGACGCGATAGAAAAGCTATCAAAAAAAAATGTTCTCTCTAATCACGAAACAAAAATTTTTAATGATGCGTATAATTTTTATAGAAAGGCTGAGCATTTTCTTCAATTGATGAATGATCAGCAAACTCATACTATTCCGTCTGATGGTGAAATGGCTGAAAAGCTTGCACATTTCTTAAACTTTAAGGATTTAAAATCCTTTAAGGAACAGTTGCGCTTATCAAAAGATAAAGTTCAGTCTATTTATAATTCAATTGTTGGTAATAGTATTTTATTAGACAATAAAAATGATTTTGAAAAGATAACATTTATAGATTATAAAAGAGCTAAAAGTAATTTTGAATTTTTGAGAACCGGTAAAAGTCTTTTTGACAAAAAACAGTTTGATAACCGAACATCAACTTCATTTGAAAAGATAGAAGATAAGCTAATTACTTTTTTAATTTCTTCCATTGATCCGGATATTGTTTTAGAGAACTTTACACGGGTTATTAGGAATGCTCATTTTCCTAAGATTTGGTTTGAAGAATTTTCTGATTACAAATTTTTTCAGTTATTTCTTAGTCTTTGCGAACGAAGCCAGAAATCAATTGATCTTTTTGCAGAAGATAAAGTTTTAAGAGATAAATTTTTATCTCGCGAAAGTTTAATTCAGCTTGTTGGTATAAATCCTCCAAAACTTTCTTTAAAGGACTTCCATTTTAGAGCTTCTATTCAATTAACAGCTCGCATTATTAAATCAGAATCATTTGCTGGTTTATATGCTGAATATTTAAATCAAATGATTAGTTCTATAGCTAAAGATTTTGTTAATGATAAAAAGTGGAGAAATAATTTCTTCATTGCTGCTATGGGAAGTTATGGTTCATCCGAGTTATCGTTTGCCTCTGATATTGATTTGATTTTTGTGGTTCGAGAAATTCAAAAATATTCAAGTATTCAAAATGACATTCAAGGACTTTTGCTTAACCTTAAAGAAACTTTACAGGGGCTTGAAATAGATTGCCGATTAAGACCCGAGGGTAAAAGCAGTCAGCTTGTCTGGGATATTGAAGATTACAAAAAATATTTTACGAATCGGGCAAGAGTCTGGGAATTACAGGCATTTACTAAATGCAGATTTGTTTTCGGTAATGATACATTATTCAATGATTTTTATAATCATCATCAAAAGATCAGCAAAGATAAAGATTTAATGTTGGTCAAATCGGAAATGAGGGAGATGAGAAAAAAACTGCTGCCTGTAAATGATGGTTCGGTAAATATTAAAAAAAGTTCCGGCTGTCTGTATGATATCGATTTTATTAAATCGTTTATTCATTTAACTAAACCTGAGAAAGACAATTTAAAACTTAACTTTGAACAACTTATAAATAATTTTAATTTTCTAAAGCAAATCGAATTACTTAATCAAAATATTTTCAATACAAGGTTATCAAAGATTCCGACAGATGAACTTAAACTTAAAAAACTTTCTATAGAGTGCGGATTTGAAAACAGCAAATATTTTATGAAAAAATTAAGTGAAGTGATTCAGCAAAATCGCAATTATTATCAAGAAATTTTCAACTAACTACCTCAGATATGAAATACATTCAAAAATACTATTATATCCTAACTGGATTAATTTCATTTGCGTTTTATCTAACTACAATTGCACCATCAGTAATACAAATTGATACTGGAGAACTTGCTGCAGTTCAGTGTACTTTAGGAATTGCACATCCGACTGGCTATCCATTGTTTACAATGCTAGGATATATATTTTCGCTTGTTCCACTTCCCTTCTCCAAGATATTTCAGATGAATTTATTAGCGGCAGTATATTGTGCAGTTGCAGTTTCTGTTTTTACTTTCACCGCAAAACTAGTTTTAGATAATTTGAATGCCTTTCAATTTTTAATACGTTCAAAACAAAACAGTAGAAAGAAGAAGAAGGATTCTAATAAAATTGTTCAACCAGTTAAAACTTCATCAATTGAACTTTCAGATACCTACAAAATCATTTCGGCGATTTTCGGTGGATTATTTCTTGCACTCAGTAAAACATTCTGGTTTCAGAGTACTTCGGTAGAAGTGTATAGTTTACATCTTTTATTGATAACAGTTATTATCCTTGTTTTGATTAAAGCCTTTACCTTATCAAATGAAGCAAAATCAATATCAAAATATTGGTTATTCTTTGCTATAACTTTAGCACTTGGATTTTCAAACCATATGACAACACTTTTGATAATTCCGGGTGTTGCGTATTTGTATTTTGTAAAAAATGGATTTAGCTCTAAAAGTATAAAGCAGATTATTTTTATGCTCTTAATATTCTTTCCTGTTTTACTCTTAATTTACTCATACCTTCCAATACGTGCTTCGCAAAATCCTGTTATGAATTGGGGAAATCCTATTAACTGGGAAAGAATTATTAGACACATTTCTGGACAGCAATACCAGGTATGGCTTTTCTCCTCAACAGAAGCTGCAGCAAAACAGTTTAACTATTTTGTAGGAAATCTGCACAAAGAGTTTTCAATATCGTTAGTTGCTGCAATAGCTGGACTTATCGTTTCGTTTATTTATGCTAGAAAGTTTTTCATCTTTAACATAATAGTATTTCTCTCAACAGTTTTATATTCAATCAATTATGATATAAATGATATCGACTCTTACTTTCTTCTTGCGTATGTATCCCTTGCCTTCTTTGCTGTATTCGGAATTGTTCAATTGATTTTATTCTTAGTAAAGAATAAAATGATAATTATCGTACCAATTTCTATTCTTACAGTATTTTTAGGATTACAGTTCTATTCAAGTTATGATGATGTAAATCAAAAGAATAATTATACTTATGAAGATTATACTTTATCACTTCTAAATACTTTGCCTAAGAACTCAATAGTTTTTAGTTATCAATGGGATTATTTCATTTCAGCCTCTTATTATTTTCAGTTAGTTGAAGGATTTAGAAAAGATGTTATTGTTGTTGATAAAGAACTATTACGTCGCTCCTGGTATTACAATCAACTTTCCACTAATCATCCCAAATTATTAAATGGACTAAAATCTGAGGTTGATCAATTCACTGGAGCATTAAAGCCATTTGAACGTGAAGAACAATTCAATCCAAATCTTCTTGAAAGTCTTTTTCGCAGAATAATGACAGGATTATTATCAACAAATATCGATAAGCATGATTTTTTTATTGCACCTGAGTTAGTTAACGGAGAAATGAAACGCGGTGAGTTTCAATTACCTGAAGGATATACACTCATACCTTATCTGTTTATGTTTAAAGTTGTAGACACAAAAGAATATGTTGAAGCCCCGCTTCCGGATTTTAGAATAAGATTTGATAAAAAAGATGATAAATACATTACTTCTTTAAAGGGATTTATCGCCTCAATGCTGGTCAGCAGAGGAATGTATGAAATGCAGTATAATAAAACAGAGAGAGCTAGAATTTATGCAATGAAATTAGCGGCAGAATTTCCAGATGTTACTCTGCCGCCGGCTTTATCAAATTTAGTACTTAATTGATTCATCTATTTCATCAATAAGATCTTCAGCCCTATCCTTCGATATTTCATCTCTCGTTAAGAAAGATTGAAGAATTACATCTATTTGTTGTATGAGATTTCGCTTATAATATTTTGGTGCGAAGAGAGATCCATCAAGCATATACAATCTTTTACTTTTCTCATCATAAAAAGTATAATTGACAAATGGACCGCCCATACCCTTAATATTTAGATCCCATAAACCCTGAGTATATAAGGTATATCTTTCATTAAAGTTTACCTCCGTTGTAGTGTAAAAACTATCAACCATAACTACGTATGCAGTATCATCACGCACCTGGTAAAACTCTTTCGTAAGCTTATTTCGAATCGATTTAATGGAATCAGCGTTTAAATACTCTGGCGTTGCATCTTCAATCCAGTGAATAAATATCCATCTTTCCATTTCACTGCCAGGAGATCTTCTTAACCAAACAAAATTTTTCTCGGAATCATTCTTTGCAAGCTTATAATCGGCTTGAACATAAATTAACCAGCCATAGTCTCGCAATAATAAGCCTTCAATTGCCTGGCGTTCGTAACGAGGAGCATATAAACTTTCTTTAAGTCTTTTATCAGAAATCTTTTGGTATGCATATAAAAGATTGTCTTTATTTTTCAGGATTTTAAATTCAAGTTCCTGCATATTCTTGGCAGAGAGAACGGTAACAAGCTGATTCTTGGCCCATAAATCATACTTACTTAAAATAAAATCATTCTCACTATCTAATCTTTTTTGAATTTCATTATCAACAATTGTTTTAATGTACTGCGAGGTGTAAGAATCTGAATTTAATGGAGCAACAATTACAATATTTTTTTTATTTTTAACTTTTTCTATCTGGTTGGATGAAACTCTTTTTATAATAAAAAGTTTTTCAGGCATTGGGGTATTTATTTCAACTTCAAATGCAGCCTGCAGTGCAACTTTTAATTCCTCAAACTCCAAAGAATCTGCAACAACATAAATTTCATCTTCAAATCCGGTTGCGGGCTTTTGTGACGAATTACATCCGTTAAAAAAATATAGCGAGCTGAAAATTGCTAAAACAATTAAAAATTTCTTCATATTTACCTCGGAACATTTTGTAAGATCATTTCTAAATTTGGAAAAATTATAGCGTATAACACCCACATTGTCAATCCAACAGAAATAGGAATTGATAAATTATCATCTGCATAGCCGTAAGAAATATTTTCAATAATAGCTCCAACAAATGCAGCTATAAAACCAATCACATATTCCATCGGAAAATCGCCGACCTTGGGGGTAAAAAAAACTACAATGCTTGCACTAATGAAAAAGGATAAAGTTCCTTCAAAACTTTTTCTTAGAAATTTTCTTTTACCAAATTTTCTTCCAATTAATGCGGCCATTGTATCACTTATTATCAATATCGTAAAAGCAGTAACAAAGATTACTTTAGGAAAAATTAAAGCGCATATTAGGGCTGATAATAGAACATACGTTGCACCAGTTAAATTCTTTTTTTCTTTATCAAGTTCATGCTTACGCAATAAAAATCCGAATGCCTGATAAAATACTTTAGCAAAGGATTTTGAAATAAATCTTCCACCATCAACAATCAGTGCAAAAATTGTAAATCCGATAAGAATTGCTATAGAAGTAGACGAAGGAATGAAATAATAAATTATAGGAATAGATAAAGAAAAGAGATGAATTAGTTTTCTAACTAATTCATCTCTATAATGTATTGTGCCATTGTCAATGTGAGTCATTGTTCGGTGCTGGATCCTGTTGTTTTCTTTGTTCCATTAGTTTTTTTACATGATCAGGAACAGCATCTTCTGTAGGTTTGATTTCTTTTTGCACTGGTGGTAAGTTTTCACCACGAATAATTCTATCAATCTCTTCTCCATCAAGAATTTCTCTTTCAAGAAGTTCGGCAGAAAGTCTGTGTAACAAATCCATGTTATCTTTTAGAATTTGAACTGCTCTATCAAATCCGGTGGTTACAATTGATCTAATTTCTTCATCAATTTCTATTGCAGTTTTTTCACTGTAATCTCTATGCTTTTGAATTTCTCTTCCTAAAAAGATTTCTTCTTCTTTTGCGCCATAAGCAAGCGGACCAAGTTTGTCACTCATTCCCCATTCGCAAACCATTTTACGCGCAATATTACTAGCTTTTTCAATGTCGTTTCCTGCACCAGTTGTGTAATGATTAAAGACCAATTTTTCAGCAGCTCTTCCGCCCAATGCATAAGTAATCATTGCTTCCAAATACTCTTTAGAATAAGTGTGCTTTTCATCGATAGGCAAATAACTTGTAACACCAAGTGCTCTTCCGCGTGGGATGATTGTAACCTTATGAACAGGATCAGCCTCAGGAATCATTCTTGCAACAAGTACGTGCCCGATTTCATGATAAGATGTAGTTTTCTTTTCCTTCTCGGAAATAATCAAACTCTTTCTTTCCATTCCCATCATTACTTTATCTTTAGCTTCTTCAAAGTCGATCATCTCAACTTTTTTCTTATTCTTACGTGCGGCTAAAAGTGCAGCTTCGTTAACAAGATTTGCCAACTCTGCACCCGCTAATCCAGGAGTTCCTTTTGCAATAACTTCAACATCCACATTTTCACCAAGAGGAATATTTCTTGTGTGAACTTTAAGTATTCCCTCTCTTCCTTTTACATCAGGGCGATCAACCACTACTTGCCTGTCAAATCTTCCAGGTCTTAACAGTGCGGGATCAAGAACATCAGGTCTGTTTGTAGCAGCAATTATTATAACTCCGCTGTTCTGTTCAAATCCATCCATCTCAACAAGCAAAGCATTAAGAGTTTGTTCACGCTCATCGTGTCCGCCGCCTAATCCTGCACCGCGATGTCTTCCGACAGCATCAATCTCATCAATAAAAATTATACAAGGTGCATTTTTCTTGCCTTGATCAAAAAGATCACGCACACGGCTTGCACCAACACCAACAAACATCTCAACAAAATCTGCCCCGGAAATAGAAAAGAACGGAACACCAGATTCACCGGCAACAGCACGAGCTAACAATGTTTTACCTGTTCCGGGAGGTCCTAAAAGCAAAACACCTCTTGGAATTTTACCGCCAAGTTTTTGAAATTTTGATGGTTCTTTAAGAAATTCAATAATTTCCTGAAGCTCCATTTTCGCTTCATCAGTTCCTGCTACATCTTTAAAAGTTACTCTTTTGCTGGAAGGAGTAATAAGTTTTGCTTTACTTTTTCCAAAAGAAAAAATACCTCTTGAACCGCCGCCCTGTCCCTGCATTTTTCGCATTATCACAACCCAGACAGCTATGATAAGAACCCAGGGTAAAAATCCAATTAAAATATTCAGCCACTCATTAGATTCTTTATCAAATGAATAACGAATTCCTTTGGACTTCCAAACAGCTTCCTGATCTCTGATCATAGGTTCGGGAATATAAACTGAAATGGCTTTAACTGATACCGGTTTGCCTTTAACAGTAATATTTGTTTCCTTCCTAAGTTCAGCTTTAAATGTATAATCGTTTAAATCTGCTTTAGTAATACTGGCAGAGGAAATATTTTCCGGAGTTTGAAGTAGAATTTCATATTCGCCGTATGGAATTTCTGTAAAAGTTTCAGCACTGGTTCTAAAAACCTGCATCACAATTACTGCAGCCACAATTACTGCGCCCCAGCCAAAAACCATCCGAATAATTTTTGACCAATCAAAATTATCATCCGGTCTGTTTGGTTTGTTACTTTTTGGAGTTTTATTACCTGATTTTTTTTCGTTATCACTCATATTATTTCTTTAAAGTTTTTCTGTGCTTTTAATAAATATTTTATTCACTTAAACTAAAAATTGATCTAAGATTTCTGAACTTTTGTGCATAGTCTAAACCATATCCTATGACAAATTTACTTGGAATATTGAATCCAATATAATCAATTTTAACATCATATTTGAGGCTTTCCGGCTTCATCAAGAGTGAGCAAACCTTCATACTGCTTGGCGAATGTTTGACAAATATTTCCTCTATATACTTTATAGATAAACCTGAATCCACAATGTCCTCAACAATAATAATATCACGTCCGTTCACCTCGCAATTTAACTCTTTGAGTAAACGCACATTTCCGGATGATATTTTTGAATCTCCATAACTTGAAAGTTTGAAAAAATCTATTTCACAATCGATTGAAACATTTTTAATTAAATCTGAAAGAAAAATAAATGCACCGTTAAGCACACCGATAAAGATTGGAATTTTTCCTTTGTAATCTTGTGATATTTGTGCTGCCATCTCTTTAATTCTATTTTGAATTACATCTTCTGTGAGGAATGGCACAAACACATCTTCCCCAATAACCAGCTTTTCATTTTTATTTTCATTTATTTCAGACATAATTTCAAAACTTTCTTTGTGTTAGGTGTTAATTTAAATCGATCATCGAGTCTTTTACCAATAACCCAGACAATGCTCCCATTATTTTCCAAAACATGCTGTTCATTTTTTTCAAAAGAATTAATTTTTATATCGTTTAAATAATCAGAAATTTTCTTACTTCCTTGCATTCCAATCGGAAAAAATTTATCCCCTTCTGTCCAGGTCCTAACGATAAAATCACTGCTTAACCCATCCGCAGAAATATACTCTATATTTTTTGATTTGCCGATTTTAACCTCACTTCTTGTTACCTCGAAAATTGAGAAAGTTTTACGTGCAATCTTTATTTCACTTCCAGTACTTATTTTTTTTTCATTAGAATTTTTTAATGCCGACTTTTTTACTATCCTAATTTCGTTTCGTTCTTTCAACGCGATCAGATTCTCAGACAACTCTTCTGATTTTCCTGATTGCTTTTTAACAAGCATAAATATTTTCTTCAAATCATTAAATTCAAGTTTTACAGAAAAGTTTTCATCTATAAGCTCTTTAATTGTATAAGAGATAATGAATTTATTTTCTGACTTAATAAAATCAACGGGAATTATAACACTTCTATTAAATTTTACCTTTACAGTTGATTTTAAACCGCTAACAATCGATGCTAATCCTAGATTTAATCTTTGTAAATTAAGCGAAGTATTAAGTGCGGAATTAGAAAAAGCAGGGTTTATATTTTTCTGTATTAAGGGAATCACTTCATTTCTTAAAAAGTTTCTTTCAAAATCATTTGAAAGATTTGATTCGTCCACTCGATATTCAAATTGATTTTCATTAAGATAATCCAATATCTCTTTTTTTGTTAAAGATAAAATTGGACGAACTATATTATTCCGTTTAACTGGAATTCCCGCAATTCCTTTTATCCCGGTTCCTTTAATCAGATTTAACAAAACTGTTTCAGCATTATCATCAGCATTATGCGCAGTGACAATTTTATCATATTTATTTTCACTAGAAATCTTTTCGAAAAATTCATAACGGATTTTTCTTCCGGCAACTTCTAAAGATATTTTATTTTTTTTTGAGTAAGATTTTATATCCTTTCGAAGTATGTAAAACGGAACTGATAATTCATCACAAATAGCTTTACAAAACAACTCATCCCTTTCGGAATCATTACCACGCAATCTATGATTTATATGAACTACTCCAATTTCAATCTTAAACTTATTTTTAAATTTATTTAAAAAGTGAAGTAAAAACACAGAATCTGGTCCGCCACTTAATGCAACAAGAACTTTTTCTCCCGGGAAACAGAGTTCATTCTCTTTAATAAATCTTAATATTTTTTGTTCGGTTGCTTTCATCAGTTTAAAAAGAAAGATGACTCATCCTGACTTTTGCTCTCCATTATTCGTTCCACGTATTTACCTAAAACATCAAACTCAAGATTTACTGTATCGCCAACTTGCTTATCTGCAAAAATTGTTTCCTTCCACGTGTGTGGAATTATCCCTACTGAAAAAGATTTGTCCTTTAACTCAGCAACCGTCATACTTACACCATCAATAGCAACAGAACCAACATAAATAAGGTACTGTTTAAATTTTTCTGGAAATGAAATCGTTAACCAATGACTGTTTGATAGCTCTTTTATATCTTCAACTTTTCCTGTCGTATCTATATGTCCCAAAACAAAATGCCCGCCCAATCTAGCTTCAGCAGCTAATGGTCTTTCAAGATTTACTTTCATTCCTTGTTTAAGAACACCAAGATTTGTTTTGTTTAATGTTTCTTCAATTGTATCAACTGCAAAGGTATTTCCATCTATCTTTACAACTGTTAAACAGCATCCATTAACAGCAACACTGCTTCCGATTTGTAAATCCTTCATTATGATATTTGCTTGAATTACAAATTGAAATCCATCCCCAGTTGGAATTTTTTCTTTTAGCATCCCTTTTTCTTCAACCAATCCTGTGAACATTATATGCCTTATTATTTTAAGTTTTGTATTACAAAGTTATAAATAGAATTTTAAAGATTTAATGAGGTAAAAAGATTATTTAACGAGTTCGATAAGTATATCATCGCCAATCTTTTGTGTTCGCCGAATGTTCAATTTTACTGCATCACCAAGTTTATTACTTTTGAATTCAGAAAATGTATTTAATCCGCAGCCAAGTATTTTAGGACTCACAAATAAATAGATATCATCAAACAAATTTTGCTTAATGATGGATGAGTATATTTTACTGCCGCCTTCAACAAAAACTGATGTTATTTGCTTTTTTGATAATTCTTTCAAAACGCTTTTCAATTGTATTCTTCCATGGGTATCTGATTTTATAAATAATACTTTAACCCCTAGCTTTTCTAATTGATCAATCTTTTTCAATCTTGATTTATTTTTTTCAGAAGTAACAACAATCGTTTTATTATCAGAATTATTCTTAAAAAGATTTAATTCACTTTTAAGTTTAAGGTTTGAATCCAATACAACCCTAAAAGGATTTCTTCCTTCAACCATTCTTACTGTTAATTTAGGATTATCAAGCCGTGCTGTTTCAGAACCAATTAGCACTGCATCATACCTTGCCCTTAACCAATGGACATGTTTTCTTGCTTCACCGCAAGATATCCATTCAGAATGACTATTCTTATCGGCAATCATTCCATCCAAAGTCTGTGCTGCTTTAAGAGTAACATAAGGAAGTTTTTCAGAAATATATTTGAAGAAGAATTTATTTAACTCAATACATTCTTTTTCCAGAACACCAACTTTAACTTCAATTCCGGCTTTCTTTAAAGCCTTAACACCATTCCCGCTTACTAACGGATTAATGTCCAGAGTACCTATAACAACTCTTTTAATTTTTTCTTTAATGATTCTATCCACACAAGGAGGGGTTTTTCCATGATGGCTGCAAGGTTCAAGATTTACATACAAAGTTGAGTCTTCTAGTGTTTCCGAGGAGGAGTTGATTGCATTAATTTCAGCATGGTCTTCACCAAACTTCTGATGATAACCTGCGCCAATAATTCTGCTGTTCTTGGTTATCACACAGCCTACAAGTGGATTCGGACTAACACTGCCTTCACCTTTTTTGGCTATTTCAATCGTAAGTTGTATGTATGATTCATCAGCCAAAGCTGTAGTAAATAATTACTTTATGACTATTTAATTTCTATAATCTCAAAATCCATCAAACCTGCAGGAGCTTTAACTTGTACTTTTTGTCCCAGTTTTGATCCAATTAAAGCTGAACCAACTGGAGATGTAACAGAAATTTTTCCTTCCTGAAAATCTGCTTCTTCAGGTGAAACCAAAAGATATTCAACAACTTTTTTTGTTTTAAGATTCTTGATCTTAACAGTGGATAATAAATGTACTTCGTCTGTTGCCATTTTTGAAGTATCAATAACTCTTGCCCGCGAAAGTACATCTTCCATCTTGCTTATCTTCAATTCAAATAAACCTTGTTCTTCTTTTGCAGCATCATACTCAGCATTTTCAGAAAGATCACCGTGTGCACGAGCTTCGGCGATTTTGGCAGCCATTTGTTTTCTGCCATTCGTTTTCATTTCCTGAAGTTCTTTTTCAAGTTCGATCAGTCTTTCTCTTGTTAGATAGACGAAATTTCCACCGGACATAATAAATCTCTTTTGTTAATGATTTAAAAAAAATTGCCACCGTCACGATAATCTGTGACAGTGGCTGAACAAAAATAAGAATTGAATGTTTGGATGTCAAG
>CALLZX010000150.1 GCA_937858935.1 uncultured Ignavibacteriales bacterium
GAACATCGTTTTGGTGTTGCAGCAAAAGAAAAACTGCGCCAGGTAAAAGTTAATGTTGATACGCTTACATTAACAGCAACTCCAATACCAAGAACATTAAATTTATCTTTACTTGGTGCGCGTGATTTATCAATTATTGCAACACCTCCGCCAAATAGGCAGCCGATCTTTACAAACGTTTCCACCTTCGATGCACTTAAAATCCGCGAATGGATTATGAATGAACTGAAACGAAACGGACAAGTTTATTTAGTTCACGATCGCGTTCAATCTATTGATAAACTTGCAGACTACATTAAACGTTATGTTCCTGAAGCTAAAATCGGAGTTGCGCATGGCCAGATGAAACCATCACAACTCGAAGAAGTTATTCATGGTTTTCTTAATCGTAAGTTTGATGTTCTACTATCGACAAAAATTATTGAGTCAGGAATTGATATTCCGAATGTTAACACAATAATTATTAATCGTGCAGATAGATTTGGACTTGCAGAGCTTCATCAATTACGCGGACGTGTTGGTAGAAGCGATAGACAAGCTTATGCACATTTCATAGTTCCATCATTAAGCGGAATTACAAAAAAAGCTTTGCGCCGTTTACAAGCAATTGAAGAATACACAGAGATTGGTTCAGGATTTAATGTTGCTATGCGTGATTTAGAAATTCGCGGCGCAGGAAATTTACTCGGAACAGAGCAAACAGGATTTATAAACGATGTTGGTTTTGATCTTTATGTTAAGCTGATAAATGAAGCTGTTGATGAGTTGAAGTATCAGGACTTTAAAGAAGTGTTTAAATCTTTACCAAAGATTGAAGAAAGAACAGATCCAACGATTGATACATTTTTTGAAATTGGTATTCCTGTCACTTATATGCCTGAACAAATGGATCGATTAAACTTTTATACGGCATTGTATTCTGTAAAAAGTTTATCCGAGATTGAAGAACTTAAAGAAGAAATGCTTGATAGGTTTGGAGTGCTTCCAGAAGTTGTAAAACGATTGGTTCTAACCGCAACGTTAAAATTCTATTCTTCATTTGCTTTGTTTGAAAGAGTTGCAATCCAAAGAAAAAATATTTTTATAATTCTTCCACGTGGAGAAAAAGAAGATTATTACAAAGTTCGTTTTGTTGAGCTGATGAGATTTATAATGGATCATTATAAAGACAAAGTAAAATTCAATCAGCAGAAAGAAGTAATGAAACTTGTAATTGAAAACCGATTTGAAAAAGCAGAAGACATTCTTTCTTACTTAATTACTTTTTGCGGTAGAGTTTCTAAATTGTTTGGGAATGAAGTTAAATTAAAAGCAGAAGTTGAAGATGCCGCTTAGAGGGAATTCCAAAACTCAAAAACTAAAACACAAACATTAAAAGTTTTATTAATTGTGTTTTGGAATTTGAATTTAGTTTTTTTGTTATTTAAATCACACAATCCGCAACGTTGTTATTATCAGCCTTAAACAGCACCCCGTTGTTAAAAGGTTACTCCGATAACTAAGTAAGGTGTGAATATTCCTGTTGAAAACACGTTAGCCCCACTCTCAAATTCCATATTAATTTTTTTTGTTAATGGATGTGTGTAATTCAAACTCAGTCCAATGGTAGGGGCAACTCCACTGGCTTCAGGCCCATTATTCAGTACACCGACAAATCCCAATGATGGACATAAAAGAATAGTTTTAAAAAGATCTATCTCTGAACCAAAACGAAAATAATATGGAATACCATTTCCATCTGATTCTGCAATTGATTCCGTTATATAGCAAATTCCTGCTTCTATAAATATATCAAAGCTTTTATTTGTCCAAGATTCCTTATCCGAAGCTACTCTTAAATTGAAATTACCAAATACTAGTAATGATGCTTGATCATTTTCTGCAGCAGTTGAAAATCCTGTTCCTATAAGTATTCTTGGTTTTAAAATAATGCGTGAAGACTCTATATAACTTGAATCAACCTGACTGAAACAAAGTGATGACAAAAATATCGCTAAAAAAACTAACACCTTCATTAATTCTCTCAATGATAATTGGTATTTGGATTTAGACATTTAGAAATTTAGAAATTTAAACTTCATAATCCACAACTCTTCGTTCGTAACGTACTTCGCTAAGCCATTTTTTTAGGTCCTCGTGATCAGGATGTATTTGATATTGATGTAATGCTTCTTTGCTTTCAAATTCAGAATACAGCACAACATCACTGGAATCTTTTTCATTACTGAAATCAAATCCGACTTCTACATTTAACAAACCTTCAACCTTGCCATTCATTGCAAGGAGTTTATCTTTTAAGATTTGTGCATTGGTTTGTTTATCATTTCCGTATGCGCTTTCATTTAAACGCCAGAATACAATGTGTTTTATCATAATTATCCTTTTGGGGATTTGTAGGGACTAGCAATAATTTTTACAACTATAATTTACAAAATATTCGAGGTTTCTTCTAACCAAGCAATTGCTTCGGATTGGTTAACAAAAAGTTTAACATCATATCCGGCATTTCTTAAAACTGTTTCTATAAAATCATGGGATTTATCATTCGGACTTGTAAGCATTGCAATTTTGTTTGAGGGGTTTGGCTCAAGACGCTTTAGATCCTGGTTAGCAAAAATGTAATTTGCATTTACTGATTCTTTATTTCGCGAATTTCGCAAATCGTATAAATATTTATTTATGTTTTTCCTGTTGCCCAAATGCATAGCCTCTAAACCTAGAGATTCTGCTAATGATCTTGTCATATCTTCATTAACACAAACAATAATGTATTTACCGCTATCAGAAACTTTTATTTCCTTGGTCATATAGTTTTCCTCTATGTTTGAAAATAAATGTTCACTTAACTTAACAAGATAAAACACTCTTGTGATAACTTAGTATATTTTTTGTGAAAATCAATAAATTTTAAAAGTTTTTCAGAGGAATTATTCTTTTATATATTATTATTACAGAGGAAAATAATCATTAATGAGAAAAGCATTTCCCATAATAATTGGATTAATTTTAGTTGCGGGGTTTTATTATCTGGCATCTACTTCGGGCCTTGATGACAATACGTTTAGAGAACTGGATCTACTGATCACATCAGAACATAATCAGTTGAAACTTGATTATGCTCAAATGAAAATTAGTCAGTTTCAATATTTTGAAAATCTAAAAGAGTTAAGTAAAAAAGAAGATGATCTTTTTAAAGAAGTAAAACTTCACAAATTTGAAAATATAACAGAATATAACTACTGGCACCGCGGCAGATTAAAATTCCCGAGTAACATAAAAATGGAAATATTTAGAATTACCCAAGCAAAAAAGGATTCGTTATGAAAAAACTTACTGTTTTAATTTTTATTATTTTATTTTCTGTCATTTCATATTCTCAGGACAGACTTAGCGTTGGTTTAGGTTATGATGTTGCCTTTCCGATGGGTGATTTTGCTGATGTTGTTAAGATCGGACATAGCTGGACATTATTCGGCGAGTATCCAATCAATCCCCAATACAGTATCCAATTGATAACCGGTTATACGATTTACGCAGCAAATGCAGGAGAAATTGGATATCAGGGGAAAGTTATTACTTTTGATCTGAAATCTATACCGATAAAGGGCGCTGTAAAATACTTTATTTACGATGAGTTTTATTTGCTAGGAGAACTTGGAGTAAATCTGATTAAGATTACCGCTAATTTTCAGGATGCGTATGGAGGAACAACAACAGAATCCACAGACTTTCAGGCTAAGTTTGCAATGGGAGCTGGAATTGGGACATCGTTCAAACTATCAGATCAATCATTAATTAACATTACCAGTAAATATTTATACGTAAATGGCGGAGATTCACAAATTGATTTTAGCCATATACTTCTTGGTGCAAGCTTAGTTGTGCATTTTGATATATAAAAAATAATGTTGCTAAATATTATACTTGGGTAACAGACTCAGAACAATATTTAGCAACACCTCTTACGTTTTCATTTCGTTTTATATACCACACTTTAAAATTTCACTTAATTAATTGTAATGATTTTAATTTTCAATTATATTAAACCAGCATAATAATTTTACAACCCAAATTTTTAATTCTAATGAAACTTTCTTTTGAGTTTAGAAATACGGTTATTTATATCCTTTTAGGATTTTTATGGATTGTGTTTACAAGTGAGGCCGTTTTACTTATAACGCTTTCTCCTGAACAGATTGCAAAGATTGAAGTTTATAAAGGGTTGGTTTATGTTCTTATTACAGGAATGCTTTTGTTCTATCTTATGCGCAGAAGGATAAAGATCGAAAAATTTCTTTTTGGCAAATTACGGGAAACAAGAAAAGAACTTATAAGGAGCAAAGAAAAATTAGTTAAAAAGAATAAATCTCTAGAAGAATACGCTTTTATAACCTCACACAATCTTAGAAGACCTCTTGCAAATATTCTTGGTCTTGTACAGCTAATTGATGGAAAGAAAGCAGATGCTGCTCTTGACAAAGAGGTTATTGAAAAACTAAAGATTTCTGCCGAAGAGCTGGATCAAGTTATTAAACACACAACAAAGGTTTTGAATAAAGAAAATGATGAATTCTGATTCACATATAAATTTAATGCTCATTGATGACGATGAGATAAACAATTTTGTAAATAGCAAGCTAATAGGGCTACACTATCCAAGCGCAAATATTGAGTTATGCTTAACTGCTAAATTGGCTCTGGAAAACTTAAACAATGGCTCAAATCCTGACTTAATTTTACTTGATCTTAACATGCCGGAAATAAGTGGCTGGGAGTTTATAGGTGAGTTTAGAAAAACAAAAAAAACAATTCCTATCATAATTTTAACATCTTCAGTTAATTACAATGATTATAACAAATCTAAACAATACACCGAGGTTGTAGATTATATCGATAAGCCGTTAAATAAATTAAAAATCGAAAAAATATTTAATTATATTTCACCCAAATTCTAAAGCTGTTTTCTGACCATTTCCTCGATAAATCCATTTTATTAAAGAATTATCTATTTTTTGCCACTTAAAGTTTGTTTATTTTTTGCCCGGTTAATTTTGCTTATCCAGCATGAAAGGTATTCCCAATGGCATATAGAGATCAGCAAAAATATTTGGATTTTCTCAAAAGATTTGAGAATAAAATGGATCGCAACGAACTTGAGGACTACAAAAAGTTTGTAAAACGCCAAAAAGATGATGAGGATTTTGATACCGTTTCAATGAAAAAGCTTAAAGATCTATATGATAAGTTTTATACTCCGGTTGATAAATCAAAGTACGATCACTTATTCAAAAAAAACAACGAATCAGAAAACTGAACGTCTAAAAAACATTCGCTCATAAATTATTTATATAAAATACAAAGCTCATTCCAAATTAGAGGTAATAATGAATTTCAATCTGCTAAATAAAGTTATTGCAGGAATTGTTTTTATAATTTCTTTCATCGTATTGTTCATGACAGTACAGCCGTCAGTTTCCTTTTGGGATTGCGGCGAGTTTATAGCCGCTTCAGTATCGTTACAGGTACCACATCCTCCGGGAACACCATTCTTTTTACTATTAGGAAATATTTTTTCAAAACTGCCAATTGGAGAAAATCTTGGCTTTAGAGTTAATATGATCTCCGTAATTTCATCAGCTCTTTCCATTCTTCTGCTTTATCTTATCGCAGTAAAATTGATTGAAAACTATAAAGGTAAAAAAGCAGACAATATGTTTGATGCAATATCAACTTACGTTTCTGCAGCTATTGGCGCTCTTGCTTTTTCTTTTAGTGATACCTTTTGGTTTAACGGTGTTGAAGCTGAAGTTTATGCGTTCAGTACTTTTCTTTTTGCCGCTGTAACTTATTTGATTATCCGATGGAATGAACGAGCTGATAATAAAGACAGCGAAAAATATATTTTAATGATTGCATACTTAGTTGGACTATCAACAGGTGTGCATCTTATGAGTGTGCTAGCAGCAGTACCTGTTGTGATGATTATTATGTTTAAAAAATATGTAAATGATGAAGAATCACTTAAGAAAACAAGCTATATATTTTTAGGTCATTCTGTTATCGTTCTTCTGCTTGCTGTTTTCTGGTGGAGTTCTCAAAAATCTCAAACTCCTCCAACAATGGAAGAGTATAAAGATTTTGATACAAAGTTTAAGCTTTTTATAATAGGTATTAGTGCTTTGATTATGGGTATTTATTGGAAGAAGATCTTTACAAGAAACTCTTTTTATATGCCTTTAATAATTGGTGGGATTGCTCTTTTTGCAACATATCCTGGTGTTGTAAAATATCTACCAGAGCTTATGACGGCAATTGGCGGAGATAATATTGTTACGGAGATAATTATTCTTGCATTACTTTTTGCCGGTCTTGGTTATGGAGTTCACTATTCTAGAAAAGAATCCAAACCAACTCTTCATCTGGTGTTTATGTCTTTCATTTTTGTACTTGTTGGATTTATGACCTTTGCAATGGTTATCATTCGCTCTAACCAAAATCCACCTATGGATGAAAATGATCCTGATACATTTACTGAACTTGTTAAATACCTAAATCGTGAACAGTACGGCGACTTCCCTACTTTTAAAAGAAGATTTGCAACTGAACCTCATCAAATGGGAGTCTATACAAACTATTCATCTGATCTTGACTTTTTCTACACATATCAGATGAACCACATGATGACAAGATATTTACTATGGAATTTTGCAGGGCGTGAGGGCTGGGTACAAGATCAGGGCGCAAACATTGCTCCATTTAACGGTATTGGAAATATTTTTGGAAAACTTATAGGAATTAATTTTGCTGGTGAAGCAAAGGACTCATTATTTGGAATTCCCTTCTTGCTTGGTTTACTTGGAATTTATTTTCACTTCCGCAAAGATTGGAAGATGGCCGCGGTATTTATGATAATGTTTATTTTTATGGGACATTTAACGGCGTTCTATCAAAATCAGCAGCAACCCCAGCCAAGGGAAAGAGATTACTTTTATGTTGGAGCTTTCTTTGTTTATGCAATCTGGATTTCAATTGGTCTGAGAGGTTTAATCGATTTGATCCAGGCAAAAGTAAAAAGTACTTCTGCGCGTAATGCGGCTGCGTATGCCGTACTTGCTGTTGGAATTGTTTTAGTACCTGTTAAAATGCTACAGGCAAATTATTTTACTCATGATAGATCAAACAATTGGGTTCCATGGGATTATTCATATAATCTTTTACAAAGCTGTGCTCCTAATTCTGTTCTGTTTACTAACGGAGATAACGATACATTTCCGCTTTGGTATTTACAGGATGTTGAAGGAGTAAGGCGTGATGTAAAGATTGCAAATCTTAGTTTGCTAAATACGGAATGGTATATATCTCAACTAAAGAATAATGATCCATATAATGTCGGCAAGATCAAAATGCGATTAAGTGATCAGCAGATAATGGATTTAAGACCTATGCAATGGGCAGCAAGGAATATTACTGTGCCACTGCCAACACCTAGCAGCACGGTTTCCTTTTCTGATATTATGCAGCAGTTTGGTTTGCGCGATACAACTTATTTAAAGCAAGGCGCAATAACCTGGACAATGAATCCAACGATTGCTAATGGTCAGGGTATTCGGGTTCAGGATTTAATGGTTAAAGAAATTGTTGAAGCGAATAATTGGGAAAGACCAATTTACTTTGCAGTTACTTGCTCTGAAGATAGTAAAATAGGCTTGAGTGATTATCTAAGAATGGAAGGAATGGCATTCCGTCTTGTTCCGGAAAAACGCAAAGCAAATGATGAGTTTATTGAGCCAAATATTTTAAAGGCAAATCTTACAGAACCGGTTGGTTACAGCAAAGATTATCAGCCAGGATTTAAATTCCGTGGATTAAATGACCCCAATATTTTCTTTGATGATAACCATAAAAGAATGGCACAAAACTATAGAAATGCATTTTTAAGATTAACGCTTTATTATATTGGTGCTGGGCAGAATGAAATGGCGATTAACACGCTTAACACCATGGATGAAAAACTTCCAAATAAATTAATTCCAATGGAATATGGTTTGCTTTATGAAATCAGCAATTTGTATCTGCGTGCAGGAGCAAAAGATAAGTTTGATAAATATTCCGCCGATGTTGAAAAACAGGCTCTCTTAAAACTTGAGCAAGACCCAACAGATGTTCAGTCTTTCTATAATCCGTATCGAGTTTTGATTGATATTTATGAAGCACAGGGAAGAAACGATAAGTTATTAGATATCTGGCAAAAACTTAGCGGCATTTTCCCGAATGATCCTAATGTAGCTGCAAATATTCAAAAATACAGAACCCTTGTAGAAGGAAAAGATACTAGTAAGACAAATTAAATTATTAGAATTATAATGTTGTTCCCGCTAACCTGTCCGAAGAGACATCAGCGGGAATAACTTTTTTAAAGATTTCTTCAATATTATTCTTTATGAAAATCTTAATCCTTGCACTTTCCGGAATTGGTGATGCCTTGATGTTTACTCCCGCATTAAAACTACTACGCCAATCGCTTCCCTCTGCTGAGATTGATGCGCTTGTGATGTTTAAGGGGACAAAAGAGATTTATGAAACCAATACAAACTTTAACAAAGTAATACATTTTGATTTTCTAAAAGAAGGGGTTTTAAACTCTTTAAAGTTTGTTCTTGGGTTAAGAAACAAATACGATGCAACAATTAACATTTATCCATCTAACAGAAAAGAATACAATATTATTAATTTCTTGCTTGGTGCAAAAAAGAGAGTTGCCATTGAATATCTTAGAATGAATAATTCAAATTTAGGCTGGCTTAACAATGTTACTGTTTTAGAAAATGATAAAACGCACAATGTTCAAACAAACATTAAACTCGTAGAAAAACTACTAAACAAAAAGCTTGATGAAGAGCCAACAATACAAATTTTATTATCTGGGGATGATAAATCATTTGCAGAAAATTTTCTAAAAGAAAAAAATATTTCCGATAAAGATTTTGTTGTTGGTTTTCATCCGGGTTGTGCCACATTAAAAAATCATATTAAACGAAGATGGGAATCTGAAAAGTTTTCGGAACTTGGTAAAAAACTTATTAAAGAAAAAAACGCAAAAGTATTTTTGTTTGGCGGACCCGAAGAAGAAGAATTAAAGTCTTCCATCAATAAATTGATTGATTCTGAAAATGGTTTTGTGATTAAAACAGAAAAGTTTTTACAAAGCATTGCAATTATGAAACGTTGCAATGTGTTTGTTACAAATGATTCGGCACTTATGCACGTTGCTTCTGCACTGGGATTAAAAGTAATTGCTATAATTGGTCCAACAAATCCGCACTACATTCATCCGTGGAAAACCGAACACAAAATTGTTTCGTTGAACTTAGATTGTGCACCATGCTTTTTCTACTCGCCAAAACCACTAACTTGCTCACGCACAGATGTTCAATTTAAGTGTATAAAAGAAGTAGATATTGACATGGTCTGGAATAATATTTTTCAAAAAGGAGAGCTGCCTTGGATTGGTTAAAGGAAATTAATGCTGCCGTTACTATTTGTGATAACCGGGGAGTAATTGTTTATATGAATGAAAAATCAGAACAAGTATTTGAAAACGACGGTGGAAAAAATTTAATAGGCAGTAATCTGTTCGGTTGTCATCCCGAACCGGCCTTAACAAAACTAAAAGAAATGTTGGCGGATGGAAATACAAATGTTTATACGATAGAAAAAGACGGAAAGAAGAAAATCATTTACCAAACTCCCTGGTTTAATGAAAATACTTTTGGAGGATTGATAGAAATATCCTTCAATATTCCAGATGATATGCCGCATTTTATAAGAAAGTAATAATAACCAGATTCTTTAAAATTGTTTCGAATAACTTAGAGCGTGGGCTGTATTTTTTTTGCTCACCAAGACCACTATCCTGCTCAAGCAAAGAAGTTAAATGCAATTGTTTAAAGATTTGGATAATGAGATGGTTCCTAGAAGTACTTAGCACCCTGTTACACTGAGCAAAGTCGAAGTGTGACTATAACTGACAATATTCGATGTCTATAATTTTAATTTCAAATACTCAACAATCTCTTCCACGGTATCAAAACACTGAATTAAATCTGTTCTTCTATTCTCAACAATCATTTGCTTGTTCATTACATCAACAATTTCTTTCCACATCTGCGAGTGGCAAATTATGGGTTTCGGTTGCTGAAGATTTTTATTTGCGTATTCCCAAACGGCAGCAAACTCTAAAAATGTTCCTGTTCCGCCCTGAAGAATAATATAAGCATCTCCAAGTTCGATAAGTTTTGTGATCCTTTCAAACAATTTATCTTCGCGTATCTCAACAGTTATATAGGGGTTTGGTTCTTTATCCCATAAATCGATTGTTACGCCGTATACAAATCCAGCGTTATTGTATGCGCCCTTGGAAACGGCTTCCATGATCCCACCATACCCGCCGGAACAAATGTTAAATCCATTTTGCGCCAATACTGAACCAAGTTGATATGCAAAGTTATATTGTGCATCGTTTTCACCAGGAATTGCACTACCCAAAATTGTAACTGTTTTGTTCATAATAATTAAAATTGTTAGTTATAAAATAAAAAACCCCGACTCATTTCTGAATCGGGTTTCTAACTAATTCATATGTTTCACTTACTTTGCATTTGATCCAACTATGTTCACACTAACTTCAATATTCTCCGAAACTTTTTGCCCAACCACTTTATTATTTACGCCATAATCAGAAAGCTTAACATTAAACTTTGCCTGGACACCAAGTAAATCACCAGCTGCTCTTGATTTTGTCTGATCACTTTCATCAAGATAAGTTAAGGTAGCTTCAGCAGTAACTTCTTTTGTTACGCCTTTCATTGTATAGCTGCCGGTTATTTTTGCAGTAAGCTTATTATCTGCAACTGATTTGACATCGCTGACTTTCTTAATCTCAAAAGAGATTTCAGGATATTTAGCTGCATCTAACCAGCCAGCATCACGCATATGCTCATCACGTAAATCAATTCCTGTTTTAATGGATGCAACTGAAACAGTTACTTTCCCTTTAAGAGTTTTTACATCATTTACATTTAATGTTACACTTCCCTTTACATCACCACTTAATCCTGTTATATCCTCAAGCGGAGTTGTACTGAAAAATGTTGTTTGATTTCTTCCTGCTTTATCCTGGAAGTTAAAAGTTTGCTCACCGCTTGCTTTAACTTTAAAGCCTTGGGCAAAAATGGATGCAGAAAATATCACTATTACAGCAAAGATTGAGAGAGTTTTTTTCATTTTGTTTCCTTTCGTTTGTTTCTTAATAAATAAATTAAAATTCCTGCTAATACAACTATTACTCCAGACATTGAAGCCGCTGAAGCTAACTCCATAATTGAAGTCATTCCAGATGGAAACAACCCAAAAACGAACTGATCAATATATTGTTTATTTTCAACTCCAAGCATTTTATCAAGATCAGTGGTCTTATCAACAATAACCTGAGTTTTTGTAAAAACCTCAGCACCTTGTGAATACCAAAAGATTAATGCTAAAACAATAAAAATAGTTCCAATTGTCAGCACATATTTTTGATTTTTGTTCATTTTACACTCACTAATAATTTTTAATTCAAAATGATTATTTAATTGCTCACTTGAATTAGTTAAATTTGAATTGGGAAAGGGACTTAAATTGTTAACTTAATTTTCCCAAATCACAATTGTATGTTATAACACATAACTTTAATTGTCAAGTCATTTTCCAGTTAATTTAAAATCTGTTGGATAAATCACAGTTGAATCAAATTTATGATATTACAATAATTGGCGGTGGAATTGTTGGAACTGCAACCGCGCTTTCTATATTAAAAGAGAAAAAAGTAAAACTACTTTTGCTCGAATCCGAATCCTCTCTCGCAGCACATCAAACCGGAAATAACAGCGGAGTAATCCATTCTGGTCTCTATTATAAACCGGGCTCGCTGAAGGCAACAAACTGCACAACCGGTAGAGAAATGATGTATGCATTTTGTGAAGACAACAAGATAAAATTTGATCGATGTGGGAAAATTGTAATTGCTACAAGTAACAAAGAAATTCCTGCTCTCAATATGTTGGAGGAACGAGGAAGATCAAACGGATTAATTGGAATTAAAAGATTGTCGGCCTCTGAAATAAAAGAATATGAGCCACATGCTTCTGGAATTGATGGATTATTTGTCCCACAAACAGGAATTGTGGATTACGTTGCAGTTACAAATAAATATGCGGATTTGATTCGTGAAAAAGGTGGTGAGATAAAATTAAGCTCAAAATTATTCTCAGTAAAAAAAGATGGAAAAGATTTAATTTTGTTTACTGACCACAATGAGTATCGAACAAAATTTGTTGTTAACTGTGCTGGTCTACAATCAGATAGAGTTGCAAAACTTTGTGGTGTTGATCCGGGACTAATCATCATACCTTTCCGTGGTGAGTATTATAAGCTTAGAAAAGAAAAACAATATTTGGTTAATAATTTAATATATCCCGTTCCTGATCCACAGTTCCCGTTTCTTGGAGTGCATTTTACAAGGATGACTAATGGCGGGGTTGAAGCAGGACCAAATGCAGTACTCGCATTTAAGCGGGAGGGTTATAAAAAGACAGATTTTTCTTTTCAGGATTTAATTGAAATGAAACTTTATCCGGGCTTTTGGAAGATGGCCGCTAAATATTATAAAATGGGGTTTCAGGAATTCAGGAGATCATTTAGTAAAGATTTGTTTGTAAAATCATTACAAAAACTTATTCCGGAAATTCAGTACGATGATATCGAAGTAGGCGGTGCGGGCGTTAGAGCGCAGGCATTAGAACCAGATGGAAAGCTTGTTGATGATTTTAGAATTGTTGAAGCTGAAAGAATG
>CALLZX010000151.1 GCA_937858935.1 uncultured Ignavibacteriales bacterium
TTGGATTACTAACCGCAGGAATGAGAACCACAACCCGTGGTGCACTTGGTGATAGAGATTTTTATCAGGTTGCCGGTTCTACTCCTTATCTGCACGTTAACCGCGAAACCAATATGGCTTCTGAGTTAAGTGAAGCTGGTTTTCATACAAATCCAATACAGAATCAATTAAACATGAATGAAAGTTGGAAAAGACTTGAAGCTAAAACCATGATGCCGTTAGACCGTTTGCAGGAACTGCAGTCGGTATAGTTAAAGATCTGGAATCAGGTTTAGCGATTAACGGTGCCATTGTTTCTTTAAATGGACAGGTTGATACGACTGATACCTGGCAGTCTTTATTCTATCAGTATTCAAGCGATCCAAATTTATTAAGAAACGGTTTTTATTACTTTGAAGATATTCCGGCTGGAACTCACCAACTTCAAGTGGCTGCAAGCGGTTTTGATCTTTATACCGCTGATGTTACAATGTCAGATACATTTTTTACTTTCAAAGATGTGAATCTAGTTTCAAATGTACCACCTACGATAGCATCAACTGTGCCTTTACAGAATGATAGTTTATATCCCGGTGTTGAGAGTTTAGTTATAAACTTTACAAGACAAATGAATAAATCCTCTGTTGAAGCAAACCTAACTATCTCTCCTGCAGTTACATATACAACTGTTTGGAGCAACACTGATCAAACTGTTACCTTAAACACAACCAACTTTGTATTTAATAGTGAGTATCAAGTAACTATCGGGGGAAGTTCCCTAGGCAAATTTGGTCATCCGTTTGATGGAGATGGAAATGGAGTTGGCGGTGATCCATATACCTTAACAATTAAAACAAAAGTTGCTGATATACTTGCCCCAAGTGTATCGGATGTTTATCCAACACCCGGATCCGCAAATGTTGAATATAGACCCGTTATTAATGTTTCCTTTGATGAACTGCTAAAAACTTCTACAATTTCGAGTAGATTTAAAGTAGTAAGAAACTCAACTCAAACAAATACGGCTGGACTTCTAAAACACTATGTCGTAAACGGAAGAAGCGTGTTAAACTTTTTTATAACGACACCATTAGTTGAAAACGAAGCATACACTATTAAAGTTCAAGCTGGTATCGAAGATATTTTTGGCAATCCAACTACCTCAGATTACAATGTTGAATTTTCAACTGGAAATTCAAATTATTTTTCTCAAAGTGTAATAGATAATTTTGATATTGGTATTGGTAACTGGTGGCAGCCTGAAACATCTGGTAGTACGGTTGGAGTCAATCCACTTACAACAAATATTATATCTAATACTACAGTCTTAAATGCAAATACTGGAAGTCTAAAATCAATGCAGTTAGATTATGATTGGAATGTGAGTGCACCAAACTGGTTAATCAGAGAATATTTTTCACCTTCAAGTCCAACTTTTCAACCAAGTACACTATTGCAGGTATTTATGTTTGGTGATGGATCAAATAATAAATTTAGATTTGCAGTTAGAGAAACTTCACCTGGAAATTTTGAGGTTAGTCCATGGTATGATGTTAATTGGATAGGATGGAAACTTGTAACATGGGATTTATCACTAGGACAAACGGGTAATTGGATTGGTAATAATGTTTTTGAACCGCCGCTAAGTTTTGATAGTTTCCAAATGACTTATGTTTCAGGAAATCAAAACACTGGCACAATATATTTTGATGATGTAAGAACTGCATCATTCAGTCCAACTAATGTTAAAGAAGAAACCGGAACAATTGCTCCCACAGAATTTTCTTTACAGCAAAACTTTCCAAATCCTTTTAACCCAAGTACACAGATTAAATTCAGCGTGCCACAAACTACAGATGTAAAAGTCTTTATCACGGATTTGCTTGGAAGAGAAGTAGCAACATTAGTTAATGATAATCTTGTTGCAGGAAATTACTCGGTTGATTTTAATGCGAATAATCTATCAAGTGGAATTTATTTTTATACTTTGATTACTGATAACTTTAAACAAAGTAAAAAGATGATTTTAATGAAGTAAGAGATAGAAGATTCATTACAACTTATTAATGTCACCCTTAGTAAAGCTGATGGGTGACTTTTTATTTTAAGCACTATTTAAAATAAAATTTGCAATAAACATTAAACTAAATAACTACAAAGCTTTAATATGAAATACAGAAAGTTCGGTAAAACAGATCTATCAGTTACTGAAATCGGATTTGGAACCTGGGGAATTGGTGGACCCGCAATGGTTGGCGATGTTGCTATTGGCTGGGGTGATGTTGATGACAACACTTCCATTCTTGCACTAAATAAATCTTTTGATCTCGGAATTAATTTTTATGATACCGCAGATTTTTATGGATTCGGTCATTCTGAAGAATTGATTGGAAAGGTTTTTGGAAATCGTGATGATGTGATCATTGCATCTAAAGTCGGGCACAGAGTGGAAGATGAAAAAATACTTTTAGACTATACAAAAAAACACATTTTAAAATCCTGTGATGAATCTTTAAAAAGATTGAGAAGAGATAAAATAGATTTTTATCAGTTACATTCGGCAAAGCTTGATCATCTTAAAAATGGTGAATGTATTGAAGCAATGGAAGAACTTAAGTGTAAAGGCAAAATTCGTTATTGGGGAATTTCACTTAATACATTTAATCCATATCCCGAGGCTGAGTTCTTAATTGAAAGAAATATTGCAGATGGATTTCAACTTGTTTTAAATATTATAAATCAGCGATCGCTAAAATTAATTAAGACCGCCTCCGAAAATAATTATGGAATAATTGCAAGAATTCCTTTACAATTCGGTTTACTTACTGGAAAGTTCAGCAAAGAAACTCGTTTCAATAAAAATGATCATCGTTTTTTCCGATTAGAACCTGAATTCCTATCAGACTTGCTAGAAGCGCTTGAAGATGTTTTGCCTCTCGCAGAAAAATATAATGTAGATAAAACAACTTTTGCATTAAGTTTTATTCTTGATCATACAGGAGTTTCAACTGTTATCCCTGGAATAAAAACTCCTGAACAGGCAGAAAAGAATACAAAACCAATTATATCGATCAGTGAAGAAGATATGAATTTTATTCATCAACTTTTTGAAGAACGATTTAATGGTTTAGTTGATAAAATGGTTTAAAAAAACACAATTTGTTTTATTCCGAATTGAATAAATTATAATTAATGTGAAACTTTATGCAAAAAATTCTCTGTCTTATTTTATTCTGCTCAAGCTTTTTAACTGCTCAACATTTTAAATTCGCTTGGCTTACGGACATTCATATCGGATATCCAACAGCAGAAGCGGATTTAAAAAGAAGTATTGAAGATATTAATTCATCGGATGATATTCCTTTTACAATTATTTCTGGAGATATAACGGCAACCGGTACTTTAGTGGAATTAACTTTGGCAAAAAAAATTCTTGATGAACTTAAAAATCCTTATTACATAATCCCCGGTAACCACGATACAAAATGGTCTGAATCAGGCTGTACAGATTTTCTTAAATTATGGGGTAATGATCGCTTCGTATTTGAGTTCGATAAATTTCTTTTCATTGGTTTACATCAGGGACCACGAATGCGGATGGCTGATGGACATTGGGCACCGGAGGATTTGCGCTGGTATGATTCACTTATTGTTTCGCTACCGAATTCAAATCAACCAATAATCTTCGTCACTCATTATCCAATTGATGAAGAGATTGCTAATTGGTATGAAATGCTTGATCGGTTAAAAAATGTAAATACACAAGCTGTTTTGTTTGGACATGGTCATACAAATAAAGTCTATGACTTTGAAACTATTCCCGGAATAATGGGCAGATCAAATCTAAGAGCGAATGAAATAATTGGCGGATATACAATTGTGGAATTTAAAAATGATTCAATTTATTTCTCTGAAAGAACTCCGAATACGGAGACTAAACTTTGGCATCAATTTCCACTGCAGCAAAGAAATTATGAAGCGTTGCTGTTTGAACAAACGCGTCCAAATTACTCAATCAATGAAAAATATTCTGAAGTAAAATCTGTTTGGGAATTTAATTCTGGTTACACAATTGGATCTTCGGCCGTTGTAAAAGATAATTCAGTTTTTGTTGGTGATGCTTCGGGTTATTTTTATTCTTTAAGTTTATCAAATGGATCAGTTAATTGGAAATATAAAACACAAAATGCTATTTACTCAACTTCGGCTGTTAAATGTAAATCAGTGGTTTTTGGGAGTGCAGATAGTTCGATTTATTGTTTGAATTCTAAAAATGGAAATCTGATTTGGAAATACAAAACCAATGCTGCCGTTCTCGGTTGTCCGATTATTGAAGATGATATTGTTTTTATTGGCGGCAGTGATAGAACATTTTGTGCTATTGATTTAGAAACAGGAAAACTTATATGGGAGTTTAAAGGATTGAATGGATTTGTTGAGACCAAACCTGTTTTTTATGATGATAAAATTTTATTTGGTGCATGGGATGAAAATTTTTATTGTCTTGATTCCGAAACAGGAAATCTAATTTGGAAATGGAAAGGTGATCACAAAGGAATCTTTTACTCTCCTGCTGCGTGCTGGCCCGTAGTTTCAAATGGTATAGTTTTCTTTGCAGCACCTGATAGAAAATTAAGTGCAGTTGATATTGAAACAGGAAATGAATTTTGGAGAACTGGAAAATTTAAAGTAAGGGAAACTGTTGGATTATCAGAAGATGGTGAAGTACTTTTTATCAGAACAATGAATGATACAATTCTTGCTTTGCCTGTTTCTGATAAACTTGAAGAACCATTTTGGATTACAAACTGCGGATTTGGTTATGATATTAGTTCATCTCAAATTGTGGAAAAAGATGGAGTAATCTTCTATCCAACAAAAAATGGAATGATATATTCTTTAGATTCTGAAACCGGTCAAATTTTGTGGCAGCATAAATCTACGAATGGATTAATAAATACAATTACTGCTTTAGCCAATAATAAATTTATAACGACAGATTTCGACGGAAAAGTAAAATGCTTTTTCTTCAATTCTGAGAAAAAATAAATTCAATTTCTATTTATTTTAATTAAAGCATTAGGACTCTCGTTCAAACCAAGGTTAATTTGTCATTCTGTAGAAACGAGAATCAATTGCCTATAACAATAATACTGCCCTCAGTTAAAAATCTCTCTTTTTATGTAGCATCTAATAAAAGTTTTTTTTTATATTGTCTTAAAATTCCGTTATACTTTATTTCATTTCTAAACTAATCCAAGGAAAATATTTAATGACTGACACAACAGTAGAATCTAATAAGTATATAGAAAAATTCTTAGGTGTTATTGAAAAAGTTGGTAACAAACTTCCTCATCCAACCACACTTTTTGCATTGTTTGCACTTGGAATAATTGCGCTGTCTTGGATTGTCAGTCAGTTTAATTTATCAGTATTACATCCGGGTACAGGACAGGAAATTAAACCAATAAACCTTCTTTCTGTTGAAGGATTACATCGAATAATTTTAAATCTTGTAACTAACTTTACTTCATTTGCCCCATTAGGAACAGTACTTGTTTCACTTTTAGGAATTGCAGTAGCAGAGCATAGTGGTGTAATCGGAACTTCTTTAAGACTACTTGTCCTAAAGGCTCCTAAAAAACTTTTAACCTTTGTAATAGTTTTTGCAGGGATTTTATCAAATACTGCAAGCGAAATCGGATACGTATTACTTGTTCCTCTTTCTGCAATTATTTTCCTTGCTGTAGGCAGACATCCGATTGCAGGTTTAGCAGCCGCATTTGCTGGTGTTTCAGGCGGCTACAGCGCAAATCTTTTACTCGGAACAATTGACCCATTACTCGCAGGATTGACTCAAGAAGCTGCACATATTATAGATAAATCCTATGAAGTTAATGCTGCGGCAAATTATTATTTCATGTTCGTCTCAACATTTTTTATTGCTGCCGCTGGAACATGGGTTACTGAAAAAATTGTCGTTCCAAGATTAGGGACTTACAAAGGTGATGTTAAAGCGGAAGAAATTAAACCATTAACACAAGATGAAAAACGAGGTTTGTGGTATACTCTTGCTGCAGTTTCGGTTTTTACAGTAATTATTTTAGCAGGCATATTACCTGAACAAGGTTTTTTAAGGGATCCAAAAACATTTAGCATTCTTAAATCCCCTTTCTTAAGCGGAATTGTTTCTTTCATTTTTTTGGGCGGTGTTGTTGCTGGATTAGCTTATGGAATCGGCGCAAAAACGATTAAGAATGATAAAGATGTTATTAAGGGTATGAACAAATCAATGGAAACATTAGGGTCTTACATTGTTCTAGTTTTTTTTGCTGCTCAATTCGTTGCTTTTTTCAACTGGACAAATCTGGGAATGATCGTAGCAGTTGAAGGCGCAAATCTGTTAAAATCATCTGGTCTCGGACCAGTTCCGCTATTGATAACATTTATAATTATTTCGGGTTTTATAAATCTGTTTATAGGAAGTGCTTCAGCAAAGTGGGCTATTATGGCGCCTGTTTTTATTCCAATGTTTATGTTATTAGGATATTCACCGGAATTAGTGCAAGGGGCTTACAGAGTTGGAGATAGTGTAACTAATATAATCTCACCTATGATGTCTTACTTTGCATTAATAATTGCATTTGTAGGCAAGTATGATCCAAAGGCAGGTATTGGAACTTTGATTGCAACAATGCTGCCTTATACTATTACATTTTTTATAATATGGACTACATTATTTCTTGTATGGTTTCTACTTGGAATACCGGTTGGACCTGGAGCAGAATTATTTTTGAATGGATCAACTGATTTTTGAAATAACAAAGTCTTTATAGACTTTTAGAATGTTTGAGTAGATAGGTTCTTTGGGATAAAATTCTTTTAACTTTTCAAATTGCTGGATTGATTTATAATAATCGCAATAGAGCCAAAGCATACCAAGAATTTCCATTTTGGATTGAAATGATAATTCAGGTTCATTTAAGTTTTCAAACTTTGATATGATTTCAGGACATGGGCAATCATCATC
>CALLZX010000152.1 GCA_937858935.1 uncultured Ignavibacteriales bacterium
GCATCTCAATAACCTTGGTAATGAAGCTTTTGAAATAATTGCTAATGCAGATCATCTCCAATCAACCTGGGCAAAAGAACATAATTTAGCCGTAACCGGCGAAGAATTACTGATGGAGCAATTAAAATTTTATAAAGCGGAAGTGGTTTTCTTTCAGGATAGTTTCAGTTTTAGCTCATCATTTCTTAGACACTTAAAAAAAAATGTACCTTCAGTAAAAAAGATAATCGGATGGTGCTGTTCGCCTTTTACGGATCAGCAGTTACAAACATTTAAGTTTTTTGATTTTGTGTGTACTTGTTCACCTGGCTTCATTGAAGTGTTTAACAAAGCCGGAATAAAATCCTATCGGCTTAATCATGCTTTCGAATCTTCGTTGATTTCTAAAATCCCTGTAAAAAATAATTATCCTGAATCAGATTTTATTTTTATTGGTTCTTTTATAGGGAATCCGGACTTTCACAATGAAAGAATTAGCATTATTGAATCACTCATAAAAAAAGAAGTAAATCTAAGCTTGTACACAAATCTTCCTAATGATAATACATTCTACATTTATGGACAGAAGTTGGGGTACATAATTTCTAATTCATTAAAGTATGCTGGACTGAACGAACTTGCATTGAAGATACCTTTTATTAAAAAAACTGCCCGATTAAATGGGATGCCAAGAAAAATAAATTATTCTAGTGATTTTATAAATGCGGCGAATCCAACTCCATTATTTGGACTTGAAATGATGAAAGCACTATCAAAATCAAAAATTGGTTTTAATTCTCATGGGGGTGTTGCTGGAGACTACGCCGCAAATATAAGGTTGTTTGAAGTAACCGGCGTTGGTTCTTGTCTATTAACAGATAATAAAAAAAATATTAAAGACTTTTTTGAACCTGATAAAGAAATAGTAACATACAATTCATCAGAAGAGTGTGTTGAAAAAGTAAACTGGCTGCTTTCACATCCTAATGTACTAAAAGAGATTGCTGTTGAAGGACAGAAAAGAACATTAAAAGATCACACCTTTGAAAAAAGAGCAGAGACTTTGCATGAGATTATTAACATTGAATTGAAAAATTAAAATTCAATTCGGTTAATCATTTCATTTTACATTTAAATTTATCTTTCCAAACTAATCTTGCGAATGTATAGGGCAGAAACTTCCAGATAGTATTCAAAGTCCAGGAAATTAATTTAAGAAGTTTGTTATTACTTTTCTTGGTGTCAAAATCATATCCCTCTCTATTCAAGTAAAAGATGGAATAAAATAATGAGGATAGAGGCTTTGTGTATTTATTTTCCTTAAAGACTAAACCATTACGGCTTTTTCTTACAACCCATTTATGTGATTTTGCAGGAAGAAGAATTTCTGTGATCGGTCCGGGTGTTTCGATATAACCTGACTTACTTATTCTTTGCAGTTCATTGCAAAATATTATTGGATCATCAATGTGTTCAGCAATGTGAGAAGCAATTGCTAAATCAAATTCTTTATCAGAAAATGGAGTACTTAAAGCATCACCCAAAACAAAATATTTATCTGTCGGTATTTCAAGATTGGCAGTTGTGCGATGTATTGTATCTCCGGTATATTTATCCAAAATTACATTCGCTCTTCTGTTAGGTTGATGACCACTGCCAACATCTAGTACTTTCCAATCAGGATTAATCTTTAAAACCTTTTGTGTATTTCCAGCTTTCCAATAAAAGATTGAATTCGTGTATGCCTGATAAGTTAAATCACTGATAGTTTCAGGACTAAAAATATTTTTACCAAATTCATGTAGTTTTAATTTATCAAATTTGTATGAGTTATCTAACATGAAAAGAATGGCATTCTGTAATTCAATAAGATTTTGTCTTTCAATCAGAATCCCGGTTGTTTCATTTACAAAATCCTCGGGTCCGCCGCACTTTGTTGCTATTACAGGAATTCCATAAAGGATAGCTTCAGCAGTTACAACAGAAAAACCCTCATCGTCACTATTAAGAATATGAAAATCTGAATTAGTGAGCATCTCAAGTTTTTTTTCATCAGTTACAAAACCATGAAAGAAAACACAACTATTAAGCACATTTAAATCATCTGCAAGTTTTATCAGATTTTCCTTTTCAGAACCCTCACCAATTATATGAAAAACACAGTCTCTGCGATTCAGGTCATTATAAATATATGAGAATGCTCTTATTATATCTGCAACGTTTTTTCTGGTATTTAATATTGAAATATGGATTGCGGATTTTATCTCTCTTGGTTGTGTTTGTTGCTTAAGTGCTAAATATTTTTCATTAATCTCAACAATGTTTGGAATAACACCAAAATTTCCTTTGAATCCTGCTTTTCTCATGTAATCTAAGGACGGATGTGAATCGACATTTATAAAAGAGCATTTCTTTATTACTTTACTTTTTAGAAATCTTAGTGGAATTTTTGTTTTGCTGGTGATCCCTCGTAAAAAATCTATGTCAGGAGTTGAATGTTCAGTAATAACATAGTCTATTCCCTTTACTAACTTAAAAAGAAGAGCTATATAACCGGATCTATCTATGACATTGGAATGAATTAAATCCGGCTTACCCCATTTGGATTTTACTTCATGCCAACCAAGATAATAAGATTTTAAATATCTAAAGTTGTATAGTAAGATATTAGCTATTTTATTTGGTGATTTCTTGAAATAGACTCGAACGGTAAATACATTATTTACAGTTTCGGAGATTAACTCATAGTTTTTATTTCTCAAAGAATTATCATCTACAACATAAATTAATGCAACATCACAAAGCCGCTTCATCGCCTCAGCTTTTCTTTTTACAAATATTCCAAGGACTTTATTTACTCTGCTTGGATACCAACTTGCTAGGAATAATATTTTATATTTTAATTGATTCATTTGTTAGATTATACTTGTATTAAAGAAAAGCAATAAATTCAATTTGAGTTGAATAGCTAAATTCATCAATTATTTTAATTGCAATTACATAAGTAAAATATGAATAATTATGGATATTTTTAATCAATTAAAAGCAATATTTAATTTTATTATCAAGATCTTTTGTAATCTTCTGAGTTATGCGATGTATCTTTTTAAATTAAAAATATTTAATCTATGACCAGAGTATATTTATGGGAATAGTAATCCGACAGAGTATTAAAACTACCTTAGTTACATATATTGGCTTTGCAATCGGCTATATTAACACTCTTTTCTTATTTCCATTGGTTTTATCCAAAGAACAAATTGGGTTAACCAGATTATTAATAAGTGTATCGTTTCTATTTGCAACTTTTGCCTCTCTCGGTGCCGGAAATATTCCCAATAAGTTTTTTCCATATTTCAGAGATGAAAAAAAGCAGCACAATGGTATTTTATCTTTTATACTTTCAATCGGTTTAACGGGATTTGTGTTATTCGTAATCGTTTTTTTTCTACTCAAAGATGTAATATTTGATATCTACTCAAAAAATTCTCCTATGTTGCTTGAGTATTATTTCTACTTTATCCCATTTACACTAATTGTTGTACTTTCAACAATTTTTGAATCTTATCTTATTGTTCAGCAGAAACCAATACTACCTACATTTGTTAGAGAAATATGGATGAGACTATTAGTAATGCTGGGTTTATCGGCAATATATTTCGGTGTTTTCACTTTCAGCACTTTTACTGATTCATTAATTATTTATTATTTATTGGGTCTGATAATTCTGATCATTTACGTTAAAAGAGAAAAAATACTTTTTCTTAAACCGAATTTTCAAATAACAAAAAGTCCGTACTTTAAAGAGATGCTCGTCTTTGCGGGTTTTGTAATTATGGGTAACGCAAGTGCAACCATAATTGTTAACTTAGATAGTCTTATGCTTAGCGCATTTTCTGGATTGGGCAGTGCAGGTATTTATACAATTGCATTTTTTATTGCTGCTGTAATCGAGATTCCCAAAAGATCAATTTCTCAGGTTGTAATTCCAATAGTTTCTCAAGCAAATAAAGAAGGTGATACCGCTAAGTTAAAGGAGTTGTATCAAAAAACTTCTTTAAATCAACTGATTGTTGGTGGTTTTATTTTTCTTGGTATATGGTGTAATATTGAAAATGTTTTTAAACTTATTCCAAACGGAGAAATATATGCACAGGGAAAGTTGGTAGTGTTTTATATAGGAATAAGTAAGCTGTTTGATATGGCTACGGGAGTAAACCAGGAAATTGTTGGTACTTCCAAGTACTATAAAATTGATTTATTATTTTATCTATTCCTTGTCGTTGTTGCAATAATTACAAACCTGATATTTATTCCACTATATGGCATTACAGGTGCTGCGATAGCTTCCGCCATTTCAATTTTTCTTTTTAACACGATCAGATTTTTGTTCTTACTATACGTTTTCAAAATACAACCATTCTCATTAAATACATTAAAGGTGATTTGCGTTTTCTTCTTAACATTGCTTGTAAGTTATTTACTAACACCATTTAATAACTTTGTTGTTGATTTAATTCTCAGAAGTCTGATAGTCTTGGTTTTATTTGGTGGATTGATACTTTTATTCAAAATATCGGATGACGTTCAACATATCGTAAACACAATTTATTTAAGAATCAAAAAATTATTTTATTAAACTATATTCTTCTTCAATCAAGAATGATGTTCAATTCGAATTAAATCTCAATTACTTCGTATTGATAAAGAATTGTTAATCGATAACTAATAGCCGCATTACTAAAAATATTATGTAATAATTACTTGCAATTAGTTTTTCTTTTTATTTAGTTTACAACCATATTTATCACATAAGGGGCCCGGTTATGAAAAAAATATTAGTTCTCTTTAGTTTATTTTTAGCATTAGCTTTAATAGGCTGCTCAACAGATCCGGTTGGATCAGATAATCCAAAAGACTCGGGTAAAATTCTACTAAAGATTGATAAACAAAACGCACCCGCAAGTGTAGTTTTTGTTAAAGCATATCTAACCAGAGAAAACCATCAGCCAATTACAGGAACATTAAATCTGCAATCAGATTCCACTGCAGATATCTTATTAGATAATATAGATGCAGGTGAATGGCATTTAAAAGTAGATGCAGAAGATGATAGC
>CALLZX010000153.1 GCA_937858935.1 uncultured Ignavibacteriales bacterium
ATTAAAGATCAGCTTAGCGATGAAATAATTAAAGCTGTTGATATTCTTGTTGCTTCCTACAAAGACGGTAATAAACTCTTACTTTGCGGCAATGGGGGCAGTGCTGCAGATTGTCAGCACATTGCAACAGAGTTTATGATAAGATTAAGTCATCACATTCAGCGTCCGGCTTTACCAGCAATAGCCCTTACAACTGATTCATCAAATCTTACTGCCGGTGGAAATGATATTGGTTTTGAAAATGTTTTTGCAAGAAATGTTGAAGGGCTTGGTTCACTTGGCGATGTTTTATTAGCAATCTCTACAAGCGGCAACTCTCCTAATATTATTAAAGCTACTGAAGCCGCCCACTCAAAAGGAATTAAAGTTATTGGATTACTTGGTGGAAACGGTGGTAAACTAAATTCACTTGTAGATCTTCCAATAGTTGTTCCCTCATCTAACACACAAAGAATACAAGAGGGGCATATTACAATTGCTCATATTATTTGTGAACTTGTTGAAGATAAACTTTACGGCAATTAATTATTTTGTCAATCTGAACACATTTCAAATCCTTTTATAAGTGCCAGAGATTCCGAAACAAGTTCGGGAATGACAACTTGATTATTGTGGATTTCCTAAGTTCGTACCCATCCAATTAATTTTATCACCAACCAGAATATTATGCTTGTCTGTATATCCGGCTAAGACTTCTACAACATAGATTGATGGTTTAGTGGCAGGATAACTTTGATCCGATAGTATCTTTGTGTTCTTATGAATTGTTACAATTTGTTTTTGGTCGTTAACAAAAAGTATATCAAGTGATATTAATGTATTGCGCATCCAAAAAGATTGATTTCCTTGCAGCGGGAAAATAAAAAGCATCCCTTCGTTTTCTTTCATCTCTTTACGATTCATCAAGCCAAGCTGTCGTTCGTAGTCATTATCTGCTATTTCAATATCTATCTTAGCTTTTAAGGTTCCTAGTGAATCTGAAAAAGTCAGTTCACCTTCTTTTGTGAAAGTATAATATTCCACTTCAGGCTCATTGTTGTTTATGAAATTATTAACAATAAAAAATCCTAACAATGCTACCACAACAACACCGACAATAATCTTTTGTGTTGTTACTTTGCTTTTTGTTTTATCTGATTTTTGTTCAGTGTGTTTAACGTGCTTTTTAGCCATTATCATTTTCCCGATATTTGTATAAATCAAATATATAAAAAACAGATAAGTAAATGAGTAACATAATTAGTCGCGATATAATAGAACTTTCCGAACAACAAAACAGAATGATAATTAGTGGATGGGGAAATGATGCCCTAAATGAGGCAGTTGTTGAAAAAATAACTTATATGTCTGATGGTTTGAAAGTAACTGGTTATCTCGCTTATCCAAAAAATGATTCAAAAACATATCCCTGTATTATCTGGTGCCGCGGAGGAATCGGTAATGCTGGTGCGATTGATAAATTTACTGCTCGTGGAATTTATGGACAGCTTGCAAGCTGGGGCTATTGCGTTTTCGCTTCTCAATATCGCGGAAATGATGGCGGTGAAGGACACGATGATTTTGGTGGTGATGATTTAAATGATGTTCTAAATCTTATTCCTCTTGCTGATGAAATCCCGCAGACAAATAAAGATGTTTGGGGAATTGAAGGCTGGAGTCGCGGCGGAATGATGACGTACTTAACACTAACTAAAACAAATTTATTTAAAGCTGCTGTTGTGTTGGGTGGAATTGCAAATCTGCGTTGCAACTCTGATGAAAGTAAATTTATGCGCAGACTTTATGAACACACAATGGGTAGGTATGGTGATGAAGAATTTAAGAGCAGATGCGAAACCAGATCGATTGTAAACTTTGCTGACAAACTTTCCAGAACAACACCTATGCTAATTATTCATGGTAATGAAGATAACAGAGTTTTACCGCACGATTCACTCGATCTTTCTTACAAACTTTTAGATTTAAA
>CALLZX010000154.1 GCA_937858935.1 uncultured Ignavibacteriales bacterium
TTAAAATTACCAACAGTTACTGTTCCTGATTGAGGAAGTAAATTCATATAAATCATTTGCAAGAGAGATGTTTTACCAGAACCGCTTTTACCAATGAGGAACGCAAATTCACCTGCTCCTAATTCAAGATTAGCATTTTCAAATAATGTCTGATTATCATAATTAAAACTAATATTCTGAATTGATAACATTAAACTTTCCTCTTCATTATAAATTGAACACGATCTGAGTTAGCTCTTCCTCTGGTATATGAAAAAGCTTTATAGCAATTTACAACATATAAACCGGACTTTTCTGCCATCTCAAAAAAAGTATCATAGGAATAAATTTTCTGCTTATGTGTTTCAGAAAAAGTTACACCATTTGGATAAGTAATTGTAAAAATGTTTTTGTGGATTTTACTCGCGGGCATAAAAATACTTTTTCTAAGGTAAATAAATCCTTTTGCTCTCCCTTTTGTTGTTGCCGTCTTCTGATGTTTATAACTATTGCTTTCCAGTGCAGCATCAAAGGTAAAAACTCCTTTTTCAGAAAGATGACTATATACTTCTTTGAAGAATTTAAGTAATAGTTTTTTGCTTAGTAAGTAATTTACGCTATCGAATGAAGTTAATATCAAATCAAACTGTTTGCTTAATGGAATTGCTGTCATATCACAGCATACTTTATTCAGCTTAGTGTTTGAATGCGTTAGCATGCTTTTAGAAATATCTGATACAAGATAATTTTTATATAGTTTTGAAAGATGATCAGCTAAAGCACAATTACCGGAAGCAAGTTCAAGTACACTTGGATTCTTTACAACTTTGGGTTTTGTTATTGTAAAAATATATCTAGCCCACCATTTGTAACTTACAAAATTCATAAGATGAGGATAAATATTGGCTACGTGTAGATATGGGTCAGTTTGATTTTGATTCTGCAATGGAACGATTCCCGTTTTGAAATATCTTGATTGCATATTTGTATGATTGGAGAATACTTGATTCATCAGCCTTGTTTAATCCTGCAATATCATAAGCCGTTCCGTGATCCGGTGAAGTACGAATTAACTTTAATCCTGCTGTAAAGTTTACACCGTTATTAAAGTTTAAAAGTTTAAAAGGAATTAAAATCTGATCGTGATACATTCCCAAAATCATATCAAATTTATTATAAGTTTTGTTTCCCCAAAATGCATCCGGTACAAAAGGACCTGAAACATTAAATCGCTTTTTTAGTGATTTGATAGCGGGCGCAATAATTTCAGTTTCTTCATTTCCAATTAATCCATTTTCACCTGCATGCGGATTTAATCCCAGTACTGCAATTTTAGGATTCTCTATCATTAGATCTTTTCTAGCTGTTAGATTAATTAACTCGATGGCTTTAACAATTTTTACTATACTAATCAGTTTTGAAACTTTAGAAATCGGGGAATGAATTGTTAATAATCCGGCATTGAATTTTTCCGATAGAAACAACATCATATAATTAGCATTTTTTTCGTGCTGAGCTAACAATTCTGTATGTCCGGGAAAATCTATCTCTGCAAGACTAAAAGCTTTTTTGGAGATTGGTGCGGTCACTAAAACATCAGCGGATTTTTTATCAATCAAATCCAAAGATTTTATAATAGATTGAAAAGCAGTTTTGCCCGAAGATTTTGTTGGATATCCTAAATTAATTTTTGTATCGGGTAAAAGAAATAGGTTTAGATATGAGCGAGAAAAAGAAGATTGATTGCTAACAATTTTATATTTGAATGTGGCAGAACTGAGTTTGTAGTAATATTCAAATACGTTTTTTGGACAAACAAATATTACCTGATTGGTGTTTTTACTTTTTAATATTTTATTGAAAGCTTTTACAGCTATTTCAGGACCGATTCCATTCACATCTCCGCAAGTAAATACAGTTCGTGTCATTGTCCATTCACTAAAGTAAATTTACCAGTTCCCTCTGCATCAACAAAAACAAATTTTCTTTGTGATTTTTTATAAGTCCAGCTTTCTACTATCTTATCATCATTATCAGTATCACGTTCAATTGAATCGGGCGGACCAAATTTTATATAAATTCTACCACGATCAGATTTAACGCCGCCATTACCGGCAAGAGTTCTAAAATTCGTTTCGCAATAATCAACTCGTGTATAAAACTCGTTCATCAGCTCATTAAATTTTGTTTCAGGTGTGGGATCCTGTTTACTCCAATAATTGAATAATTTTTCGTTATCGTTACCGCTGCCGCTAAATATCTCTGAAACAACTTCTTTACTTTCTATTATTTCAATATGTTTTATTGCCGCTTCAGGATCTGACAAACTGATTGGCCTTCCAATCCAAATTACATTAAGGTTATAAATCTGTTTGTCTTTTTCAGATTCATCAGTATAAATCTCTAATTGTATTGGTCCCTCAGTAAGTTTAGACGAAAAATCTCTAACAAGAAATATTTTCAACTTTGTGGTATCAGTGTTTTGCCTGATAACTACTCTATCATCGCATAATTTTATTACAGGATTTGCAAGAAATGATTCAGTAATTGTTTCATTAGCAACAAGAACTGCATCGCCCCTTTTTACAATTATATTAAGTGAATTTATTTTAGGGTCTGTAACAGGAATTACCAAATCATTAGTTGGCTTATTGAATGGAATTGATGCTGAATTATTAGACAGCACATATGAGTCTAATCCATCGCATTTAATTTTACCTGGTTCAAAAACAATTGGATTAAGAATAGTTTTTGATTTTCTTATTTCTACATCAATCGGCGGAATTCTACGTTCACGTTTTGATATCTGGTCCGAGATAATTGCAAGCAGATCATATTTACCTTCAGGCAGATTGAAATTAACCACACCTTGCAAAAACACATTTTGAGAGTTAGTTAACTCAAAATTTTCAACTGAAATTTTTTTATCATCAAATGCTCTCGTAACTATCTTTCCCGAAGAGTCTCTGACTTCAATATTTACACTAAACCCAGCAATAAAAAGATCAGTTTTTTTTTCAAAAAATAATTGAGAATAAGAAATTTTATAGGAGTAATAAACTAAATAGTCTTGATCTGACGGGAAAAAATGAATTTCAGAATTGAAATACTTACCAGATTGAATGATATCCTGCTGCATCACAAAATCCGGTTGAGCTAATAATTGAGAAATCAGAATGAATGTAAATAAAAGTATTTTCTTCAATTTTTAGCTCAAACTTTTAAATAGTTTAAATAAAATTCAATCGGTTTAATGAAACCGGAAAAAGATTTACCCTAATATTATAAATACGAACAGCATATTAGCTGTTCATATTATTTAAGAATTCTTTATTGTTTTTGGTTCCCCTTACTTTATCAAGTAAAAATTCCATTGCTTCAACAGGATTAAAGTCACTAAGAATTTTTCTAAGAATCCATACTTTTGCAAGATCATCTTCTTTCATCAACAAATCTTCCCTTCTAGTTCCGGAACGATTTACATCAATTGCAGGGAAAATTCTTCTATCACTTAAATCTCTGTTAAGTACAAGTTCCATATTACCTGTACCTTTGAATTCTTCAAAGATAACATCATCCATACGACTGCCAGTATCAATCAAAGCTGTTGCAATAATTGTTAAACTTCCGCCGTCTTCTGTATTTCTTGCAGCACCAAAAAATCTCTTTGGTTTGTGTAATGCATTTGAATCCACACCACCGGAAAGAATTCTACCGCTATGAGGAACAACTATATTATGTGCACGAGCCAATCTTGTGATACTATCAAGCAGAATAACTACATCTTCTTTAGCTTCCACAAGTCTTTTTGCTTTCTCAATTACCATATCTGCAACCTGAACGTGCCTGTCAGCTGGTTCATCAAAAGTTGAACTGATAACTTCAGCTTTTACAGAACGTTCCATATCAGTTACTTCTTCTGGTCTTTCATCAATAAGAAGTATAATGAGTTTTATTTCGGGATGATTACGAGTTATTGAGTTTGCAATTTTTTGAAGTAATACTGTCTTTCCGCTCTTAGGAGGTGATACAATTAAACCTCTTTGTCCTTTACCGATTGGTGCAAGCATATCCATAATTCTTGTCGAGTATTCACCTGGGACAGACTCAAGCATCAACTTCTTTGTTGGGTATACGGGTGTAAGATTATCAAACAAGGTTCTATTTCTAATGTGCTCAGGTGATAGCCCGTTTACTGCTTCAACCCTGAGTAAAGCAAAAAATCTTTCACCTTCTTTTGGTGGTCTTACCTGACCACTCACAAAATCACCAGTTCTAAGACTAAATTTTTTAATCTGTGATGGTGAAACATAAATATCATCAGGTGAGGGCAAGTAATTATAATCAGAAGATCGTAAAAATCCGTATCCATCAGGAAGCACTTCTAATACTCCCTTAGAAAATGTTAAACCATCTTTAACGCTCTGAGCTTCTAATATCTTGAAGATTAGCTCTTGTTTCCTAAGATCACTGTAGCCAGCAATATTAAGATCTTTAGCAAGTTCATTTAATTCTACAATCTTCTTTGATTTGAGTTCAGAAATGTCCATCGGCATTTGCGGTACCTATTATTTTGTTTGTTGAATTGTTTTAGATTAAAATTGTTTTCAAATTGGTTGTATCCTGATAAGCTCTCGTGGTATTTCTAAATTGTATGAAAGGAACTCGAGGTCTTAACCAAACTTACATACTTACATTTATATTGTCAAGATTTAATTTTAGGTAAAATTGATTTTATTTCACCCAATAAGTACATACTTCCAGCCACTACCAGACAGCTATCTTTGTCCCCTTTTAGTTGTTCTCTGATAAAATCTTCCAAGTTTTTAACAACTGAGAATTTTACATCTCGTTTTTTAGCCCTCTCACTTAGTAATCCTATACTTGCAGCTCTTTCATAATTTATTTCATAAAAATAAATATTAGTAAAACTATTTTTAATCGTTACCAGCATCTCATCAATGTTTTTATCACTCATTACACCGAACAATATAGATGATACTATGTAACTATTTTTCTCTTTTTCAAACTGATTAATTAAGCAGCTAATCCCTTCAGGATTATGAGCAGAATCCAGAATTAACCTAGGTTTATCATTAATAATTTCGTACCTGCCCTGAAGTTTAGTATTCTTAACTACATTTTTGATTCCGCGGGTAATAACAGCCGGATCATCAATATCAAAAGATTTAATAACACATAGAGATGCTAATGCAGCATTATATTTTTGATGTTTACCAATCAACGGAACTTCCCATTCATCAAATTCTAATTCTTCTGTATATAAATCTATGTGATCATTTTTCTGTATGATGTATTCTTCCAAACAAAATAGAGGTGATTTAACTACTGTACATTTTTTCTCAATAACTTTTATAGCTTCTTCTGGTAATAATCCCACAAATGTTTTTGTACCACTTTTTATAATCTCGCCTTTTTCGAAAGCAATTTGCTCAAGCTTATCACCAAGAATTGCTGTATGCTCTAAACTTATCGATGTAACTACACAAGCCAGAGGATTTAAAACATTAGTTGCATCTAATCTTCCACCTAAACCAGTTTCAATAACAGCATAATCTACTTCAGAAAAAATGAAGTATTCAAAGGCCATTGCCGTAGTAACCTCAAAAAATGTAAGCTGATATTCATCGATAAGCTTTTGATGCCTATCTATAAATTTTGCTATAAAATCATCAGAGATGTATTTGCCATCAACAGAAATTCTTTCATTAAATTTTACAAAATGAGGAGATGTATATAATCCAACTTTGTATCCATTTTCCATTAAGATACTTGCAATAAATGAAGATGTACTTCCCTTTCCATTGGATCCTGCAACATGAATTGTTTTTAATTTACTCTGTGGATTTCCAATGGATTTCAAAAACTTTTGAATATTTTCTAATCCAAGCTTAACTCCAAATGTATGAAGCGCAAATAATTTATTTAATGATTCCTGAATATCCATTTTATATAATATAAGATGCCGTTAAATCTGATAATCTTTCAACTTTGTTTGCGATACAATAATCTTCAAGTTCTTTAATCATTTTTTCAGGTGCAGTCGGATCGATAAAATTTAAAGTACCAATTTGAACTGCGGAGGAACCTACAATCATAAATTCAATTATATCTTTCCAATTCATTATTCCGCCAATTCCAATAATTGGAATATTGACCTTGCGGGATATTTCTAAAACTTTAGCAAGAGCAACTGGTTTAATTGCCGGTCCTGAAAGCCCGCCATTAATATTAAATATCTTTGGTTTTCTTGTAAAAATATTAAATGACGTTCCAACTAAAGTGTTAATTGCAGAAACTGCATCACCGCCTTCATCTTTTACAATCTGCGCAAACTCAGAGATATATGAAACATTCGGGGATAATTTAATAATCAATGGTTTATTTGTAACTGCTCTTACTTTTGCAGTAACATTTCCAACGGCATTTTTATCGTTACCAAACTGTAACCCGCCATCTTTTACATTCGGACATGAAACATTTATCTCAAATGCTTTAATAGTTTCTTCAGAATCCAGAATTCTTGTACACTCAACATATTCTTCAACAGTGCTGGCTGCAATATTGCAAATTAAAGGAACATCATACTTCTTTAGAAAAGGAATTTTTTCTTTCAGAAATTCATCAACACCAACATTTGCTAAACCTATTGCATTTAACATTCCGGCAGGAGTTTCAACAATTCGCTGTGGTGGATTTCCTTTTCTAGGATTTAGACTTAACGATTTTGTAACGATGGCACCAAGCTTATTCAGATTTGAGAATTCTGAAATCTCATTTCCATACCCAACCGTTCCGGATGCAAGCATAATTGGATTACGAAGTTGCAGAGTGCCAATCTTTACGGATAAATCAACGTTGCTCATATCACAACATCCTTAACATTAAAAACCGGGCCATCCTTACAGACTAAAAGATATTTATCTGAGTTGGATGTAGATTCAATAGGGCAACCCTGGCAAATTCCAAATCCACAGGCCATTGCACATTCTGTTGAAACCTCACAATCAAGATTATGGTTAAGACAAAAATCTTTTAAAACTCTCAGCATAGCATTTGGTCCGCACGCAAATACTTTTGATGAAGCGATCTCAATTTTATCCAGATTATTTTCTAATGATTGGACAACATTTCCTGTAAATCCTATTGAGCCATCATCCGACGATAAAACTAAATTTTCTAATCCATAAGTAATAACATCCTGTTTAGTTCTTCCACCAACGAAGGAAATAATTTTTTTATTATTTATTATTTTCCTGGTTAAGAACGGGAATGGAGCAGCACCTAAACCACCTGCAACTATTATAGCTGTCCTGTGATTACCTTCAAGATTAAATCCGTTACCAAGCGGACCCAGAATATCAACAAAATCTCCGGGATGTTTATGAGATAATATTTTTGTGCCTTCGCCTAAAATATTAAACATCAAAGAGATATTTTCTCCATCAACATCACAAATACTGAATGGTCTTCGTAACAACGGAAATGTATTTTCGGAAACACGGATATTTAAAAATTGTCCAGGTTTAATTAATCTGGCAATTTCCGGAGAGTGAATTTTCTGGATATAAATATTTTCGTGAACTTGTTTTGTTTCTAAAACTGGAGAATTTACAATAAACAATCTGATTCCTCTTAAAATCGATTACAAAGTTTTGGATACTCAAACAAAAGATGGTTAAGGTAAATGAACATAAAACTGCACTGTAAAATTATTATGTTCACAACAAATATCCGAATGTACTATAAATATTCATCCATTTTATTCATCTTTAAATAATCTACAATTTCTTTAACATCTTGTGCTTTATCTCTTCTGCAAATCAAAACTGTATCGTTATGATTTATAACGATTACATTATCAAGACCAATTACAGCTGTAACTTTATCCGGTGAGTAGATGTATGAATCCGAAACCATATTTGTATAAACTTTTCCCACGGCTGCGTTTCCATTTTCATTTTTTTCTGACAACTGGTAAACTTCTTCCCAGCTTCCTACATCGCTCCAATTAAAAGAACCTTTTGTGAGAAATACTTTTGAAGATTTTTCCATAATACCATAATCGATAGAAATCTTTTTTAACTGAGCATAAACAATTTTAAGTTCTTCTTTAAAATTTGGACTAGTTAAACTCTTTTCAATGGCAACTAAACCTTCGTAAAGATCAGGCATAAGATTTTTTATTTCATCAAGAATAACATCTGCACGCCAGATAAACATACCACTGTTCCAAAGAAAATCACCGCTTTCAACAAATCTTAGAGCTGTAGCGTAGTTTGGCTTTTCAGCAAATGTGTAGACCGGATAAATATTTTCAGCAACTTCCTTATCATTGATCTGAATATATCCATATCCTGTTTCAGGTCTGGTAGGGGTAATCCCGATCGTAACTAGTCCCTTAGATTCATCAGCATATTTAGCAGCATTTTCTAATACTTTTTTAAATTTATCTTCATCTCTAATTATGTGATCCGCCGGAAGAACAATTGTTACAGCATCAGGATCTTTAGCTTTAATAATTATAGATGCTAAACCAATGCAAGCCGCTGTATTTCTGCCGAATGGTTCTTCAATAATATTTCCCTCAGGTACATCAGCCAGCTGATTTATCACTTCCTGTCTTTGAATTTCATTTGTAATAACATAAATATTTTCTTTTTCAATCAAGCCTGATAATCTATTAACAGTAGCCTGAATCATAGTATCTTTGCCAATAATCTTTAATAGCTGTTTCGGTGTTTTTTTCTTACTTCGAGGCCAAAAACGTGAACCAACTCCACCAACCATAATAACTGCATATAACTTCATCAATAAGATTCCTTACTTTTTATTGTTGCTAATTTATTTCCAAACTCTTCTGCTTTATTTAAATAACTATTTATATCCACATCTTTACCGCGCACAACTGCAACTATAACAATAAGACAGGCGCGTAAATTTTCTATAACTTCTTTACCTGGCATTAGTTCCCTGTTTTTTATTAAAATTAATGCTTTGGAAACAATACGATGCATTCCTGATAGAATTTCAAATCCTATTTTTCGTGATAATGCTGCATTGTCATCCATAATCTGAGCATATTTTATTAGCTCTTCATAATCAATTTCATTATTGGATATTTTCTTAAGAACATTATCCAAAGGTTTGATAGGCCCAAGAATTGTCGGTTCAAATTTCTGAATCAGTTCTTCATCTTCATTTTCAATATCTTCACTAAAAATAATGTTTTCTTTTATTTCTTCTGTTTCAGATTTTATAAACGGGTCTTCTTCAGGAATTCTTTTTGATAAATCAATTTTAATTTCCTCTTTAGGAAAAACTATTGCGCCGTTAAGTTTTTCAATTGCTGTCTTGAAAACAGCTGGAGTTGTAATATCAAGCATGTGTCCAAGATCTTTTATAAGATATCTGCTATGCTCTTTAAATTGATCTGATATTTTTAGCAGATCAATAGGATTTTGGGTTAAAGAATTGTATATCTCATTTAAACGGATTGCAAGTAAAGATAGTTCTGTAATCTTTTTCATATTTATCAGATCATCACTAAGATTTTCTGATTTGGAAATTGTTTGCTTTAACAATGCAACAACTTCAATCTGCTGATTATTCAATCTCAGATTGTTTGCTGCAATTGTTATACTTTGTGTTATGTATTGCTTTATTAAATCCATTAATCTTTTACCACTCGCGGAACACGTTTACTGATTCCACAAGTAATTTCATAAGGAATAGTATTTATTTTTTTTGACCAATCCCAAGCATCTATTGATTGTTTGCCTTTCTTTCCTAATAAAATCACATCATCATCAACTTTAATATTATCGGATCCAACATCAAACATAATTCTATCCATAGTTACAGTGCCAACTTGATTATAAATTTTACCATTTATTATTGCCTGAGCTTTATTCGTTAGCGATCTTGAAAAACCATCTGCATAACCAATTGGAACAGAAATAATTTTAGTTTCATTCTTTGTAAAATATCTTCTGCTATAACTAACCGATTCACCTTGTTTTATTTTTTTAACAGTTGAAACTTTAGAAACTAATGACATAACAGGATACAATTTAATAGATTCTGAGGTTTGAAGCGAAGGATAATATCCATATAATGAAATTCCCGGACGAACCATATCGTAATAAGCCTCCGGAAAATCAATAATTGCACCGCTATTTGCAGCGTGTGCTAATCCATAATTAATCTTTCCTGCTTTTAATTCTTTAATTACTTCATTAAATCTTTTTACCTGAAGCTTTGCATAATCATTTCCAACTTCATCAGAGGTCGCAAAGTGAGTAAAAATTCCATCAATCACAAAGTTATTATTTAATGATATTTTTTTAATAAAATCAAAAGTCTCTGAAAAGTCAACACCAAGCCTGTTCATCCCAGTATCAATTTTAATATGAACAAAAATCTTTTTATTGGATTTTAACCGATTCTTTTCAGTAAGTAAAATATGAAGATGTTCCTTTGTAGAAACTGAAGGTATTAAATTATATTTAAAAAACTTATTAACTTGATATTTTTCTATTGGATCAAAAATTAAAATCGGCTGCTTAACTTTTAATTCTCTTAACTCAACACCTTCATCTGCAGTTGCAACTGCAAAGTACTCAGGTTTTTGTTTACCAAGCGAATTTAAAGCTTCAACGATTGTTTTTACTCCATGTCCGTATGCATCTGCTTTAACAACGGCCATAATTTTAGCTTTACCAACTTTCTTTCTGATATTTAGAAAGTTCTTTTTGAGATTTGGGATACTAATAATAGCTTTTGTAAGACGCATAAATAAAAATTCAGACTGAAAGACTTTATTAAATAGTTAAAAACTCTTGTAGAAAGTTAAATAATAATCAAAAATATTACTATAAAATTATCTTTGGAAAAATTACGTCACTGTTATAAACATATTCTTTGCTTATCAACACTGGATTTCATATCTAGTTCTTTTGTTCACCACTTAATAATTGTTCTGTGTTAACCAACTCAAATGTTTTTATTTAAGAATTCTTGACATTCCACAAATGCATTGGTAATTTTGATTCAAAATTTTTTAAAAGTATGTTGACAGAATTCGGAAAAGCTTTCATATTTATACTAATGGCAATAATATTTGTTGTTGGTATAGTATATCTCTCAAAACTCATTAGACCTTCAAGACCAACTCATGAAAAACTAAAAACTTATGAATGCGGTGAAAACCCTGAAGGCTCACCTTGGATAAAATTCAATATCAGATTTTATGTAGTTGCACTAATCTTCTTAATTTTTGACGTTGAAGTTGTAATGTTAATTCCTTGGGCTATGGTTTATAAGGATTTTGGAATAACCGGATTTTTGGTGGGTGGAATTTTCTTAGTGCTTTTAGGTTTAGGAATGGCATATGAATGGAGAAAAGGTGATCTAGAATGGGAAAAACCAAAAGTAGTCCCTCCTACTCTTAATAAAGCAAAAATAAAACCTGATGTTGAAAAAGAATTGGTAGAGGCTTGAGTTTATGGGATTTTTAGATAAAGAATTTACCGATGGAAATATCGTAATTGCTAAAGTAGAAGATTTATTTAATTGGGCTCGGTTGTCTTCTTTATGGCAAGTTAGTTTTGGTTTAGCCTGTTGTGCAATAGAAATGATGGCTACATCAGCTTCGCATTATGATTTTGATAGATTTGGTGTTATTCCTCGTCCTTCACCAAGACATGCTGATTTTATAATCATTTCTGGTACCGTTACTCTTAAAATGGCAACACGTATTAAACGTCTTTACGAACAAATGCCAGATCCAAAGTATATTATCTCAATGGGTAGTTGTGCTAATTGCGGTGGACCTTATTGGGAGCACGGATATCATGTTCTAAAGGGAATTGATAGAGTAATACCGGTTGATGTTTATGTTCCTGGATGTCCACCAAGGCCTGAAGCATTATTAGAGGGATTATTGAAACTTCAGGAAAAAATTCGTCACGAAAGTATGATTAAGAAAACTGCATGAAAAAAGCTGAAGAAATCTTCCAACTATTAAAAGATAATTTTCCAGCTTCAAATCTGGAATTAAAAACTGATCAGCCTACAGAAGCAATTATTATTGCATCACCTTTAGAGATTGATAAAATCTGTTTCTTCCTTCATGATGCTCCTGAATTATTATTTGACGACCTGATGAATTTATCTGGTGTCGATGAACCTAAAGCTGGGGTATTAACAGTTTACTATCATTTAGGTTCCACAAAGATTAAACATAAAATTACATTAAAAGTATCAACAGACAGAAATAAGCCGGAAGTCTCTACTGTAACTGAGGTTTGGAAATCTGCTGATTGGCATGAACGCGAAGCCTACGATTTGTTGGGTATTATTTTTCTAAATCATCCTGACTTAAGAAGAATACTTATGCCTTATGATTGGGATGCTGGCTATCCTCTAAGAAAAGATTATGAAAATCCTGAGTTCTATCAGGGAATGAAAGTTCCGTACTAAGGCAATATTATGGCGATAAAAACTGAAGAAATGGTTTTAAATATGGGCCCTCAGCATCCGTCAACACACGGAGTGCTTAGGTTAGAGCTTGCCTTAGAAGGTGAAATAATTACTAATGTTATTCCGCATATCGGATACTTGCATAGATGTTTCGAAAAGCATTGTGAAGCAATGACTTATCCCCAGATAGTTCCTTATACCGATCGTATGGATTACCTGGCACCCATGGGTAATGAATTTGGTTACGCTATTGCAATGGAAAAACTTTTAGGAATTCAAGTTCCTGAAAGAGTTGATTACATCAGAGTGATAATGGCTGAATTGCAGCGAATATCATCTCATCTTGTAGCACTTGGAACTTATGGGGCAGATATTGGCGCGTTTACGCCTTTCTTATATTGCTTTATCGATCGTGAAAAAGTACTTAATCTCTTTGAAATTACTTGCGGTGCAAGATTATTATATAATTATATATGGATTGGTGGATTATCACACGATCTTCATCCTGATTTCGTAAGAAAAACTCGTGAGTTTATTAAAGAATTCAGACCAAATCTTAAAGAAATAAACGATCTGCTAAGTCACAATAGAATATTCATTGATCGTACTGCCAATGTTGGTATTCTTCCAATCGATACTGCTATAAATTATGGCGTATCCGGACCAAACTTACGCGGTTCCGGTTTTAAATGGGATATTCGAAAAGACGACCCTTATTCAATTTATAACAAGTTTGATTTTGATATTCCTGTTGGTGAGGGAAAGTATGGAACAGTTGGTGATAGCTGGGATAGATACTACGTTCGTGTTTTAGAAATGGAAGAAAGCTGCAGAATTATAGAACAAGCTCTTGATCAATTACCGGAAGGTGATGTTCAATCTGCAATACCTAAAAGAGTTAAACCAGTAGTTGGAAATGTTTACGCTCGAGTTGAAAACCCTCGCGGTGATTTAGGCTATTTTATTATTAGCGATGGATCAACAAGCCCATATCGTGTAAAAGTAAGAGCACCATCTTTTGTAACAATGCAAGTATTAAATGAATTGTGTAAAGGATATATGGTTGCAGATGTTGTTACAATTCTTGGTAGCATTGATATAGTTTTAGGAGAGATTGACAGATGATGTATGATTTTTTAGTTGATCTTTTTGGCAATTCTGTATTTGCTGACATAATTGCAGGAACTATACAAAGTTTGCTTCCCTTATTTTTATTTATACTGCCTTTTGCTCTCTTTGCTGTTTATCTAGAAAGAAAAGTTTCTGCACATATGCAGGATAGACTTGGTCCAATGCGTACAGGTTGGCATGGATGGAAACAAACTATTGCAGATATTATAAAACTTATTCAAAAAGAAGACATTATTGCTACAGATAATGATAAGCTCCTTTTCAATCTTGCACCAATTGTTGTTTTTGTTGGAAGTTACGCTGCATTTGCAGCCATTCCTTTCAGTAGTTACTTCATTGGAACTGAACTTGATCTTGGTATTTTTTATATCGTTGCTGTTACAGGTTTAGTTGTTGCAGGAATTCTGATGGCTGGCTGGGCATCAAATAATAAATATTCATTACTTGGATCAATGCGTTCAGTTGCTCAGATAATCAGTTATGAAATTCCTACTATTCTTGTGATGTTAAGTTTAGTTATGATAAGTGGAACGATGAGTTTACACACACTTAGCGAACAACAAACAGGATACGCTTGGAACTGGTACATCTTTGGCGGACCAGGAATGACACTTTCTAAGTTTTTATTAATTCCTTCTATGTTTATTGGCTTCTTAATAATATACATCAGCACACTGGCAGAAGTTAACAGAACTCCGTTCGATATTCCTGAAGCCGAATCAGAACTTGTTTCAGGCTATCATACAGAATATTCCGGAATGAAATTCGCAATGTTCTTTTTAGCTGAATACGCAAATATGTTTGCGGTTTCTGCAATTGTAGTTGCTTTGTTTTTAGGTGGATATCAATCCCCTGTTGGATATTTTGGAGATTTGATCGGTGCTAGTTGGATGATTCCAATTGAGCAATTCACCTGGTTTACAGTTAAAGGGTTGTTTTTTGTTTTTGTTCAGATGTGGTTAAGATGGACTTTACCTCGATTACGTGTTGACCAATTAATGACAACAAGTTGGAAGTATTTAATTCCAATTGCGTTTGTTAATCTTATAATAATCGGATTGATTACACTTTTATAATGAAAGAATATTTCGGAAATATTTATACGGCCCTAGCAACTATCTTTATAGGAATGAAGATTACGTTTAAGCATATGTTCGTTCCATCTGTTACTATTCAGTATCCTGAAGTAAAACCGCAACTTCCTGAAAGAGAGCGTAACAGATTATATGTTAATATGGATGATTGCATTGGCTGTGATCAATGCTCAAGAGCTTGTCCTGTTAGCTGTATTGAAATTGAAACAACCAAGTCTTTACCCGGTGAAGATCTTGGTAAAACATCTAACGGAAAAAAGAAGGCGCTTTGGGTGACCAATTTTACTATAGACTTTGCAAAATGCTGTTATTGCCAGTTATGTGTATTCCCTTGCCCGACTGACTGTATCTATATGACAGATGTGTATGAGTTTGCAGAGTGGGAACGAAATAAATTAGTTTATGATTTTGCAACTTTAACTCCGGAAGAACGACAGGAAAAAAGAGATAATCTTGCAAAGTTCAATGCTGAAAAAGAAGCAGAAAAATTAAAAGCAGCATCTGAACCAAAACCTGAAATAAAAAAAGATCAGCCAGAGGAAAAATAGTTTGAACGATTTAACCTATAATATAATTTTTTACCTGTTTGCTGCAATTACTGTTTTATCCGCATTCTTTGTAGTTACAAACAGGAATATCGTATACTCAGCATTTTTCTTATTATTTACTTTTTTTGGTGTTGCAGGAATCTATGTTCTACTTGGAGCTGACTTTGTAGCCATTGTACAGCTTATTGTTTATGTGGGCGGAATATTAATTTTATTACTGTTTGGTGTGATGTTAACTAACAAGATTACTAATGTTGAAATTAAATCCGGCACAATTAATATTTATCCTGCAGTAATTGGTGTTGGATTACTTTCAGGCGCTTTGTTAGCGGCTTTAATTACATCTTCATGGAAGACCTTTCCAACAGAAGCACCATTACCTACAACTGCAGCGCTAGGCACAATGCTTCTGCAGGAATACGCTCTTATATTTGAATTATTAGGAATTATTTTATTGATAGCACTTATTGGTGCAGCATCGATTGCGAGAAGAGAAGCATGATAGAAGTTGGATTAAATCACTTTTTAGTAGTTAGTACTCTTTTATTTTCGATGGGTATTTATGCCATCGTTACAAGAAAAAATGCTATCCAGGTTCTGATGGGTGTAGAACTGATACTCAATGCAGCTAATATAAACTTTATTGCTTTTACACGCTTTGGAAACTTTGGATTGCAAGGACATTTGATGGCACTTTTTGTTATCGTACTTGCTGCTGCGGAAGCTGCTATAGCATTAGCAATTGTTTTGAATATTTATAAAACTTTATCAACGGTAAATATTGACGAAGTTGATAGCCTGAAAGATTAGTAAATGACAGAAAACAGTATAATAAATATTTCGCTTGCAATTTTATTTCTACCGCTGCTTGGGTTTGCAGTTACTTTGTTACTTGGTAAAAAAGTTAAATCTATTTATTTGTTTGAAGTTTTTCTAATTTCACTAGTACTTATAGGCTCAATTGTTCTAGCATTTAATAAACTATCTTATTTTATTGATGATAAAATCGTATCTGAACTTGAATGGTTCAGACTAAGTGATTCATTGGTAATTAAACTCGGATTTCTGCTAGACAACATTACTGTGCTTATGTTGTTTGTTGTTGCATTGATTAGTGCACTAGTCCATTACTTCTCTATCGCATATATGAAAGGTGATGCAAGATATAATCGATACTTCGCTTATCTTGGAATTTTCACTTTTTCTATGAACGGTATTGTCCTTACCAACAACATTTTGATGATGTATATTTTTTGGGAATTAGTTGGATTATCATCATATCTTTTAATAGGATTTTGGTTTGAGAAAAAATCTGCTGCTGATGCAGGTAAGAAGGCATTCCTCGTAAATAGAATTGGTGATATTGGAATGTTTGCAGGTATTTTAATTTTATTCCTCACCTACAATACATTTTCATTTGATACAATATTTCAAGCAATTGGAGCCGGTAAACTTCCATTTAATTCTGATCTCTGGTTGCCGGTAACAGGGATTTTATTGTTTATGGGCGCCACCGGAAAATCAGCGCAGTTACCTCTTCATGTTTGGTTACCTGATGCAATGGAGGGCCCGACTCCTGTTAGCGCATTGATTCACGCTGCTACAATGGTTGCTGCGGGTGTTTATCTAACAATAAGAATATTTGGATTGCTAACTGCAGATGCTATGATGTTCATTGCCGTAATCGGAATGTTATCAGCATTTATTCCTGCAACAATTGCACTTACACAAAATGATATTAAAAAAGTTTTAGCTTATTCAACTGTTTCTCAGTTAGGATATATGGTAATGGCTCTTGGAGTTGGTGCTTACAAATTTGCTTTCTTTCACCTTGTGACTCATGCTTTCTTTAAAGCCTGTCTGTTTCTTGGTTCTGGTTCAGTGATCCATGCAATGCATCATGAGCAAGATATTAGAAATATGGGCGGACTAAAAAAGAAACTGCCTCTTACTTATACAACATTTTTAATTTCATCACTTGCTATTTCAGGAATCCCTTTAACATCAGGATTTTTAAGTAAGGATGGAATACTTGCAAGTACTTTTGCATTCGGATCACTAACAGGTTATTGGATTTTTGCAGTTGTTGGATTCTTAGTTGCATTGATGACTGCATTCTATATGTTCAGATTAATAATCATTACATTTCATGGTGAACCAAGAGATCATCACAAGTTTGAACATGCACACGAATCACCGTTTGTGATGGCAATGCCTTTAGCTGTATTAGCTACGTTATCAATTTTTATTTTTTATACACCTAATCCATTCAGTGCGGATCAAGGTTGGTTTTTAACTAAATGGATTAATACACCAGAACTTCACGCACCAAATGCAACACGTTTTGATTTTATGCAATCAGAAGTTGTCTTAGAAACCGAACCAGTTGCCGAACATGAATCAACTCACGGAGAGATTACTTATTCTGAAAAATATACCGAGGCAATGCATTCAGCACATTATCCTGCAATGTTTCTATCCTTATTTGTAGCGGTATTAGGAATATTAACTGCATTCGTTTTTTATCAATGGAAAAAAGTTGATGTGGATAAATTAGCTAATTCAATCAAACCAATGTATAACTTCTCGCTTAACAAATGGTACTTTGATGAACTTTATCATAAAACATTTGTTGCCGGTTTGCTTGGAATAAGTAAAATAATATACTGGTTTGATGCAACGATAGTTGATGGAATTGTGAATGGTTCGGCAGAAGTAACACGCAGAATTGCATTCTTCACAGGTGGATTTGATAAATATGTAGTTGATGGTCTTGTCAATTTAATGGCATACATCAGTGGTTTTATTGGTTTGATTTTCCGTAGAGTACAAACCGGAAAAGTTCAAACATATATTGTGCTCGTAATATTTTCGTTAATAATTTTACTCTTTTTATTCTAAGTATAAAGTTTGAAAAACAGGTATCATAACAATGAATAATTTTCCTATACTATCATTATTGACATTCCTACCCGTATTAGGAATGGTAATCGTTCTGCTTCTACCAAAGAAGCAGGAACTTTCAATCAAACTTACCACGCTTATAGTATCAGCAATACAAATTGTTTTATCAATAATTTTATTGATGAACTTTAATTATGCAGCAGGTGGTATTAACGATGCAAGTTCCTTTCAATTCATAGAAAAATTCAGATGGATTGATATTCCTGGTTTCGCCTGGATAGGTAAAATTAAAATAGATTATTTTCTTGGTGTAGATGGATTAAGCACTCCCCTAGTTCTTCTAACAGCCATTGTAACTTTTATTGCAGCATTATCTTCCTGGACAATAGATAAATCGGTAAAGGGATATTTTGCAATGTTCCTTTTGTTAAACACTGGAATGATGGGCGTGTTTGTTGCACTTGATTTTTTCCTTTTCTACATCTTCTGGGAATTAATGTTACTTCCTATGTATTTTTTAATTGGAATCTGGGGCGGACCACGAAGAGAATATGCAGCAATTAAGTTTTTCCTATATACATTGCTCGGAAGTATATTCATACTTTTGGTTATGATTGGATTATATTTCAGTTCGATGGAAACACTTGCAGATGGAACAAGAGTGTTTACATTTAACTTATTAGAATTGATGAATCATGCCAACTATACGGAAACAGGAATTTTATCTCCTCTAAATCCAAACAACCTAAGATTCATTGCATACATAGGATTGTTTATTGGATTCGCTATTAAAATACCAATGTTCCCTTTCCATACTTGGTTACCGGATGCACACGTTGAAGCTCCTACAGCTATAAGTGTTATTCTTGCCGGCGTTTTATTGAAGATGGGAACTTATGGAATATTAAGAATTTCATATCCAGTATTTCCTGAATTAACTTATCAACTAAGCTGGTACATTGCACTGTTTGGAATGATAAACATAATTTATGGTGCATTGGCTGCAATGGCTCAGAAAGACTTTAAAAAGCTTATCGCTTATTCCTCAGTTTCACATATGGGTTTTGTAATGCTCGGTATGTCTGCATTAAACACTATGGGAATATCAGGCGCAATACTCCAAATGTTCAATCACGGAACAATAACAGCAATGCTCTTCCTTATTGTTGGAGTAATATACGATCGCGCTCACACAAGAGATTTAGATTCTTTTGGTGGTTTAGGCAAACAAATGCCAATCTATACGGGATTTGTTACAATCGCTTTCTTTGCTGCAATCGGTTTACCAGGTTTAAGCGGATTTATTTCAGAAGCTTTAGTTTTCTTGGGTGGATTTGGGAATGGAACTACGAGAATTTTGGCTGTGATTTCTACGCTTGGAATATTATTAGGTGCAGCTTATATGTTGTGGACACTGCAAAGAGTTTATCTTGGATCGCTTAATGAGAAATGGAAAGACTTAACAGACCTTACAACACGTGAATATTTTATGCTTGTTCCTTTAACCATAATTGTAATTTATCTCGGAGTTAATCCATCACCAATGCTTAATCTTATGAATGCTTCTGCAAATGCGATGGTTAAGTTTATTAGTGAAGCTCAAGGAATTTATAGTTCATTAAATGCGTT
>CALLZX010000155.1 GCA_937858935.1 uncultured Ignavibacteriales bacterium
AGAAGCAAGAACTTTCGATTGCGGCTTGTGAAGTGTTAATAATTATAAAATAAATGCTCTCAGATTTAATGAGAGCAATTTAAAAACAATATTTTAATCAGCAAAATTATTTTAGAAGCATCATTTTCTTAGCTTCTAAATTATTACCTAATCTTAATTGGTAAAAATAAATTCCTGAAGAAAGATCTGAAGCATTAAAGTTAACTTCATAATTCCCTGCTGATCTATATTCATCTAAAAGGGTTGCAACTTCATTTCCCAGCACATCATAGACTTTTAATGTTTGCCAGCTGCTAATTGGAGACTGCCACTTAATCTTTGTGCTTGGATTAAAAGGATTTGGATAATTTTGTTCCAATGCAAAAACGATCGGAGTAAAAGTTTTATCTTCAACATTAACAGTGTTGTCTTTGCCAATTCCTGTTAACACAATTTCCTTGATTCCGCCATTGGTATAAACTTTTAGTAAAGCATTATAAGTTAAAAGACTATCCGGAAGGAATTGCAACAATGCTTTTTTAGATGAATAAGGTTCGATGGAATTGTTGTTCAGACTTAATGAAAACCTTGAGTCGGAAATAGTTATTGAATCAATATTTAATTGCGCACTTCCGCTATTTGCAATATAAACTTGTTGAGTTTTGAATTCACTTATGTTCGTTGAATCAAATTCAACTTTGAGTGGAAGTATGTTTAACTCAGCAAAAGTTGGGCGTGAATTACTAGTTGCAAAACTATAAATTCTATCTACAAACTCCGGATGATCGATGTATGGATTTCGTTTTAACTGCAATAGTGCTATTGCGTTATTACGGTTTGATTCTACTACTCCTACTGTATCAAACTTATTCCATTCTCTAAAAACACTTTCTTGAGTCTGCGTAAAAAAACCTCCATAGTTCACAGGATAACGAGTAATAAAATAGAACATAGAGCGACTTACATCACCTTTATGCACATCTCTGGGCTCAAAAATTAATTGGCCTGAACTATTATTTCCAAGTTTACTGCCGCCAACTTGCCAGGTAACATTTGAAACGGCTTTCCCAAATGGATAATTTGCCCGCATGCTGTTTGCGGTAATATCAGTTGGAAACAAATGATAGAGGTCAGATTTCATTGGTTCAGCTTCACCAAAATTTGATTGCGGCCAAGTATGTTCCGTATTAAAGTTGTATGGTGCATTTTGAGCCACAGTGCGGCTAGTATAGCCAACCGCAAGTCTTCCTGTATATACACATTCAAGTGTGTTTTCCGCAGCGCCTTGCCCGTTAACTCTTTGGTTATCAAATTCCATAAACATTTTATCGCGTGCCAAATTATATCCAAGTGAGGTATGATTAATGACTAAAGCTGTTAATGCAGTTTTAAGTTCACTATCATACTTGTTAAACGTGGTTGCATCATAACTATCACCATACTTACCAGAGCCATTTAAATTAATAATTGATCCAAAAGTACTGTCATCGCTACTAAAAAAAAGCAAATCCTTATCAATTACATTATGGTTCGGGTAATATTTAATCCAAACAATACTGCTGTCATTTGGAGAAATTGATACCAATGTATCTGATGTGCTGAAAACAGTTTTAATGTTATTAATTTTTACTTCAGATTGTTGATTGCTCAAGTTTCTAACATAAACAGAAAAACTATCAATACTTCCGGTGAACATTTGCGGGAAAAATAGTGAATCAACATTAACAGATAATTGTGCATTCACATTTATGGTGAAGATCAGTGCTACAATTAAAATACTCTTAAACATAATTTCTTTTTTCTTTTCGATTTATAAAACGGGCCAAAAGTTACTATTTTATTTTACATTAATTGTTAAAAAATTAAATTATTTTATTCTGAGATCCAGCATTTTATGAAATTATTGCTGTTGCTTCGATTTCAACGAGCATTTCAGGATCAATTAATGCTTTCACCTCAACCATTGATGTAACTGGTTTAATGTTCCTAAAAAATTCTCCATGTGCCTTTCCAACTTCCTCCCACTTAGAAATATCCGTTACAAACATCCTAGTTCTAACAACATCTCTTAATGAAGCATCAACCTCAATCAAAACTTTTTCTATTTTCTGCAAGATCACTTTTGTTTGAAGATAGGCATCGTTCACGCCGACAACTTTTCCATCTTCAACTGAAGTCGTTCCGGCAATTTCAATTATATTTCCAATTTTTACAGCACGAGAGTAACCAACAATATCTTCCCACTTAGCTCCTGATGAAATATTTATTCTTTTCACATTTTTCCTCTTAAATATGCAATACGTTTTTCTTCAGGAAATTTTTCAATTGCATAACGTAGCATTGTTCGCGGCATTGTTTTATAATGATTTTTTAAAAATTCTTCTTCAGTTTCTAAATCACGATTACCAATTTCTCGCAACATCCATCCCACTGCTTTGTGGATTAAATCATGTTTATCGCCGAGTAGTATTTTAGAAATGTTTAACGTGTCTTCATAAAAATGTTCTCTTATAAAAGTTTGAGTTGAAATAATTGAAATTCTTTTTTCCCATAAATCTTTTGAGTTAGCAAATTTATAAAGCAAATGTTTTTGCTTATCTAACAAGTACATTCCAACAATTTTAGGAGCAGAAAGATCAACTAAATCCCAATTATTAATTCCTTTTCTATTCTTCAGATAAAAATCGAAAATGATTTTTTTCTTTTTTTCATCTCCATTTTTATATTGATCAACAAGAATAAAAGAGGCAATCAGTCTTTCTTCATGCACCTTAGATAGAATCAACGTTTTTAAATTATCTAAACTCAGGGCCTTAAATTGCTTGGCTATCGTTCGCTGTTCAGGAACTTTTATTCCGTGAAAAATATCACCTTCACCATATTCCCCTTTTCCTGTTTTAAAGAATCTTTGCAGGATAATAGCTTGTGCGGGATTTTTTTGTTTTGAAATTGCTTTTCTTATTTCAGTTAAACTCATTGGAAGTACCATTTTTTTATTAATCAACCGTCATGCTGAGCCTGTCGAAGTGTGACCTAATAAAATTATAAAGGTCGTCCTTCGATAAATCCAGGATGATAAAAAGTAAAATCACAATTACTAATTATTTCATTTTGTGATTTTTTGAATCCAATTTACCATCGTCTCTAATGCAACTGGAGAAATTGTTTCCTCAATCTTCCCATACTCCGAAATTGCGCCTGTGGTTGCAGTTTGGAAAAGGTGATTTAATCCAGGCAGTAGTTTTACTTCAAAGTTATTGTTACCTCCTTTTTTTAATGCTAATTCAATTGCAGATAAATTTTCTTTTGGTGGAACTTGCAGATCTTTTTCACCATTTATTGCAAGCACTGGACATTTTACTTTTTCTAAAACTGGAACAGGATCAAATCGTAAAAAATATTTGAACCAAGGACTTGTGATGGTTTTGATCTGCATATTTAAATAAACTTCAGGATCACCCAACTTACTTTTCTCCTCTTCAGTCATTTCTGAATATTCTTCATAAAATTTATCTCTTAAATCTTGATCAAGTTTTTGATCATCGTTACTGTTTTTTACAATTGAGAATATTTCTCTTTGCGATTTAACAGATTTCTGAATCTCTTCTTCACTCATCCCCTCAGCACGTTGAATCAGTTCACCTTGAAGATAAAGAATCGAATCACCTGGAATTCCAAGACCAGCCATCATTACGATAAATGAAACATCATTACTTTGGATTGCTGCTAAAGGAGCAATCATTCCGCCTTCGCTATGTCCGATTAAGCCGATTTTTGTTTTATCAATTTCCTTTCGTTCTTTAAGAAACGCAACAGCAGACAAAACGTCTCGTGCAAAATCTTCACTCGTTGCTTTTGAGTGATCGCCGGTTGATTGAGCTATTCCTCTATCATCAAATCTTAAAACTGCAATTCCATTTTGTGTAAGATAATCTGAAATTACCAAAAATGGTTTGTGACCAAGAAGTTCTTCATTTCTATCCTGTCCACCTGAACCTGTTATCATCACGACTGCAGGAAAATTATTTCCTTCTTTTGGAAAAGTTAAAGTTCCGGCAAGTACAACACCATCAACTTCATTTTCAAAAAGCACTTCTTCAGAATTATAAGGAAATGGTTCTTTGGGTTCCTGCGGTCGATTTCTTCCTTCAAGTTTTTCAACTTTTTTAACAGTCAAGTCTAAACTCATTCCGCCTTGAGTCCACTTGCCATCAATTTTCATTTCATCATAAGAAATTTTACCTGAATAAAAGCCTTGCACAACAGGAATTTTAATTAAAACAGAATCTCCGTTAATCAGTGTACTTTCAGTTGGTATTCCCATCGCACCCTGATCGGGGCTATCCAAAGTTGATGAATATATTCCTGAATCATTTTTTGATAGATTAAATACTATTGTCAATTCCATTGAATTTGGCAAAGCTAGTTTGCCTGTCCAGATTCCTGACATATTAACTTGCTGGGCAAAAATTTGAGGACCCAATGCTACTAATAAAATAATTCCATAAATAGTTCTCATATATAATCCTATAATCATTTATTATTAAACTTATATTCTAAAATAAACAATGGAAAATTTACAATTATGATTTGAAAGAGCTAAAGTTTTTTACAATTTCGGAATAAAAACTTTCCAAAACTTCATTGTAATTAAAAGCTAGTTTTGTTTTTCGTATTCGAGCATAATCAAAGTATTCTATAGTCTGCCCTTCATTCAAACTAATTTCTGCCAGACTTATATCTAATCTTTTCCAAAAAATATTATCAGTAATGTTTTCCGATGTAATAATTTTGAACAGTTTGATTTCGCCTAAATTATTGATGGACATTTCTTCCATCATTTCTCTTCTCAGGGCTTGTTCTGGAGATTCCCCTTCTTCCACTTTTCCACCAGGAATATCCCACATATTGGGAAAAGGGATGTCAATTTTATTATCACGCAATAATAATAAAACTTCATTGTTGTGGTTAAGAAGTATTATTCCTGCTCCAATCAATTTTTATTTCCAATGTTTTGCATATTAGATGAAATTAGTTTAGAATAATGATACAAAATTCTTCTCTCAGGGCGAATCTTAAAATAAAATTTTAAATTTTTAAGAGTTTCGGAACTAAATATAATCCAAATCCGTTTAGGTCTATATGACAAACAAGAAACCAAAATCAGCAATAATCATTGGAAGCGGACTTGGCGGATTATCAACCGCTTTAAGGCTTTCAACCGAAGGTTACGATGTAACAGTAATTGAAAAACACTCTAAGCCGGGCGGCAGATTAAACCAGCTTAAGCTTGATGATTTTACTTTTGATGTTGGTCCATCTTTTATGAGTATGAGTTGGGAACTTGAAGAATTATTTAAGAGCAACGGACTCAAAAATCCAATTCAACTTGAAGAGCTTGATCCGCTTTACCAGGTTTATTTTGAGGGCGAGAGTAAACCTTATAGAATCTGGAAAACTTTGCACAATCTTGAAGAAGAGTTTAAAGATATCGAACCAAATCTTGCAGCAAAGGTTGAAAAATATTTATCTCGTGCCGGTGAATTCTTCCACGATACTGAAGACAAAGTTGTAAAGTCTAATTACGCAAATGTTGTTGATTATATTTTAAAACTTACTCGCGTTCCTTTAAAACATCTTCCCTATCTTTTTAGAAATATGTGGAGTGAAGTTGAAAAGAATTTTGAATCAGAACAAGTACGCGTGATATTTTCTCTCGTTGCATTTTTCCTTGGTTCAACTCCATTTCATACTCCAGCAATTTATTCCTTGCTTAACTATACAGAAATGAAACACGATGGTTACTGGAAGGTTAAAGGCGGAATGTACAAAATTGTTGAAGAGTTAATGAAGATTTTAGAATCACGAGGAGTAAAATTTGTTTTTAACACTGAGATTGTTGGTGTCGCAAATTCAAACGGCAAATTAAATTCTTTACTTGATAGAAAAGGTAAAGCCTGGAGTGCTGATATTTTTATTTCCAATTCTGATGCGGCTTCGTTCAGAGGACAAATTCTTGGACGAAAAAAGTTCACGGAGCAGAAATTAGATAATATGGATTGGACACTAGCACCATTTACAATATATCTTGGATTAAAAGGTAAAATCGATTCGCTACAGCATCATAATTATTTTCTTGGAAGTAATTTTAGAGGTTATGCTGATAAGATTTTTACATCTTCAATCATTCCGCAAAAACCTTATTACTATGTAAATGTTTCATCCAAAACAACTCCGGAATGTGCGCCTGAAGGCTGCGAAAATGTTTTTATTCTTTGTCCTGTTCCCGATAGAAGATTTAAAAAAGATTGGGACGACAAAGAAGAAATTGCAAACAACATTATAAAAGATTTATCAGAACGAACAGGATTTGATATCCAATCCAACACTTTAGTAAAACAAATTTATTCTCCGGTTGATTGGGAAAATATGTTTAACCTTTACAAAGGTTCAGGATTGGGTTTAGCACACGGTATCAATCAAGTTGGAGCTTTCAGACCAAAAAACAAAGACGAAGAATTTCCAAATTTATATTATGTGGGCGCATCAACTACGCCAGGCACAGGATTACCAATGGTTATAATTAGTTCAAAACTTGTAACAGATAGAATAAGGAGTGATTATGGATCAATATAATAAGACTTCGTATGCAATTAGTAAGGTTATAACCAGAAGTTACAGCACTTCATTCAGTCTTGGTATATCTGCTTTTGCACCACAATACCGTGATGCAATTTACGGCATCTATGGTTTTGTAAGATTAGCCGATGAGATAGTGGATACTTTCCATAATTATAATCAAAAGTTATTGATGGAAAATTTTCGCAGAGAAACTGAAGAAGCTTTGCAAACTGGCATTTCAACTAATCCGGTTTTGCAAGCGTTCATCCACACAGTAAAAGAATATAAAATTGATTATCACTACATTGATGCTTTTTTAAGAAGTATGGAAATGGATTTAACTAATTCTTACTACGAGCCACAGCAATACAATGAATATATTTATGGATCCGCAGAGGTTGTTGGTTTGATGTGTTTACAAATTTTTGCAGGTGGCGATGACAAGTTATTCAATTCCTTAGTTGCACCAGCAAGAAGTCTTGGTTCAGCTTTTCAGAAAGTAAATTTCTTAAGAGATATCAAGAGCGATATGGAAGAGCGTGAAAGAATCTATTTGCCTGGTGTTAATCATGCAATAAAGATTGATGATATGCACAAAAGAGATTTAGAAAAAGAAATCGAACTAGAGTTTTTAAACGCTTTAGATGGCATTAAAAAGTTACCTATAGGCGTAAAATTAGGCGTTTACTCAGCATATCTTTACTATCAAGGATTATTTAAAAAAATTAAAAAATTAAAAGTAAAGGAATTGATGAGTAAGCGTGTACGAGTTTCAAATACAACAAAGATGATTTTGTTTTTAAGAGGCTTACTAGAAATAAAAATTCTTAAACTAACCTGAAACAAAAATATATTTTAATTAAGTTGCCGGTATAATTACCGGCTTTTGTTTTATATGAGCACATACTTATTGATAAACATATTAATAATTTTCTTTCCATTAATTTTATCATTCGATAAAAATCTAAAGTTCTATAGGAATGTTCCTCATGTTTTGCAATCTATCGCATTTATAAGCACAGCATATATTATTTGGGATGTTATTGCTACAGAGCGTGGAGATTGGTCATTTAATTCGGAGCATTTAATTGGCTTTTACATTTTAGGCTTACCAATAGAAGAGATTTTATTTTTTATAACTGTTCCCTACTCCTGTATTTTTATTTATGAAACAGTTTTGTTTTACATAAAAGAGAAAAAATTAAATTTTAACAACAAGTTGTTTGTGATTCCATCAATTCTGTTGGTGATATTGGGAACAATTTTTTATGATCAGAATTACACATTCACTGTTTCTGTTTTTGCTTCGGCTTTTTTTATCGGAGCTATTTTATTTAATGAATCCTTACTTGACTCGAGAAATTTTTGGATAACAATTTTAATTGGATTTATACCTTTTCTTATCGTCAATTATTTTCTCACTTCAATTCCTGTTGTAACTTATAATGAGGCTGCGTTCAGCGGTAAGCGATTTATTACTATTCCGTATGAAGATTTTCTTTATTCATTTTCTATGATTTCTTTGTGGATATTATTCTATGAATTAGCCAGGGAAAAGAAAAAGTGAAAAAGAAAATCTGTGTTATCGGTGCAGGACTTGGAGGGTTATCAGCATCCATCAGACTTGCCAATAAAGGATTTGAAGTCGATCTTTATGAACAGAACAATACACCCGGTGGTAAAGCAGGTGAAATAAAAGAACGAGGATATAGATTTGATACTGGCCCATCGTTATTAACAATGCCGCAAGTTTTGAAAGATTTATTTTCTGATTGCAATGAAAATCTTGAAGACTATCTTAAAATAAATAGACTAGATTTGATTTGTAAATATTTTTATCCGGATAAATCAATCATTAATGCTTATTTCGATGTTGATAAATTTGGGAAAGAAATTAATGAAAAAACTTCTGATAACCCCGAGTCATTAAGTAAATATCTTAATTACTGCAAAACAATTTATGATTTTGCCGGTGACTTATTTCTAACAAAGGATCTTTCAAATGTTTCGACTTATATAAATTCCAAAGCGTTAAAAACTTTATTAAACATTAGAAAGATTGATCCATTCAGAACTATGAATGAAGCTAACGAAAGTTTCTTTAAAGATAAACGACTCATTCAATTGTTTAATCGATATGGAACTTATAGCGGCTCTAATCCATACTTAGCTCCCGCAACTTTAAATATTATTTCGCATGTCGAGTATAATCAAGGAAGTTATATCCCTGAAGATGGGATTTATAGCATAACAAAAGCCCTTTGGAAATTAGCAGAGAAAAAAGGCGTTAACATATTCTTAAATCAAAAAGTTGATGAAATAATTCTTGAAAATAGAGAAGCAAAAGAAATTAGAGTTAATGATAATACGCTTAAGTATGACAAGATCATTTCTAATGTTGATGTGAATTTTACTTATAAAAATCTAATAAAGAATTTTAACAGTTATGAATCAAAAAGATATTCTAAGAAGCGCCCTTCTTTTTCGGGATTAGTTTTTTACTGGGGAATTAAAAGAGAATTTGCAGAGCTTGAAACACATAACATTTTGTTCTCATCAGATTATAGAAATGAATTTGAATATCTTTTTATAAACAAAACCGTTCCGGATGATCCCACAATTTATATCTATATTTCTTCGAAGCTAAATAAAAATGATGCTCCTGCTGGAAAAGAAAATTGGTTCGTAATGGTGAATGCTCCTCACATTCACAATCAAAACTGGGATGCAGAAGTTAAGGTTGGTAGATACAATATCATGCAGAAAATTAATAAGTTTCTAAATATCGATATTGAAAAACTGATTGAGTTTGAAAAGATTATGTCCCCCGTTGATATACAAAATAAAACAGGCAGTTATCTTGGCAGCATTTATGGGATAGCTTCGAATGATAAGTTTACTGCATTTATGAGGCAATCAAACAAATCAAGATCGATTAAGAATTTGTACTTTTGTGGTGGCAGTGCACATCCTGGTGGTGGAATACCGTTGGTAATTTTGTCAGGGAAAATTGTTTCAGATATAATTGCTAGTGAATATCAGAATGATTAAAGCTGACCACAATAAATTGGCTCATTTAGTTTTTAGTATTTATCTAAAAAGCCTTTTAAAGTCCTCTTTCAAGGAATTTATTATAATTAATGAATTACCAAGGATTGATAACTCAAAAGGTTTAATTATTACCCCAAATCATTTTTCATGGTGGGATGGATTTTTTGTTTATTGGTTAAATAAAAAATTGCTTAAAAAAAAGTTATTTATACTTATGCTGGAAGAACAGTTAAAGCGATACTGGTTCTTCAAATATCTTGGTTGCTATTCGATTGAACTTAATGATAAACGGAAAACGTTCGCATCGCTAAAATACACATTGGAACTGGTATCCAATTCAAATAATGTTATTGCTATTTATCCCCAAGGTGAAATACAACCATATGATCATCGTCCCATAATTATAAAAGATGGAATTAACTTTTTATCTCAAAAAGCAAAAGCTGCTTTTTCTATTTTACCAATTGCATTTAAGATCCACTACACTAACGAAAAGCTGCCAACAATTTATGTACGCTTTGGAAAATTATTAACCTCATCGGATACCTATTCTAATCCGGAATTATTGAAGAACGAATTCATAAATAATCTTAATATGTTGAACTCAGATTATTTAAGTACAAGCTCATATAATATTATTGATATCTAATGTTTATTATATTACTAATAATATCATTAAGTGTATTCTGTAGTATTGCAGCTTTTAATTTTTATACTGCTCCGGAATTAAAGGCACCTATTGCAAATACTAATGAGGATAAATTAGTCTCTGTCCTGGTGCCTGCCCGGAATGAAGAAATGAATATTGTCAGTTGTATAAATGGAATATTAAGTCAATCATACAAAAAAATAGAAGTAATTATTATTGATGATTGTTCGACTGATAATACATTTAACATTGCTTCTTCAATAAAAAAAAACAATTTAAAAGTCATTAAAGGTGAAATACTACCTGAGGGATGGCTCGGCAAAAATTGGGCTTGTCATCAGCTTGCGCAAAAAGCAGCGGGTGAATATTTACTTTTTGTAGATGCCGATGTTGGGATTAAAAAGGAGAGTATTTCATCAGCGATACATGAATTAAATAGAACAAATGTTGAATTAATTTCTGTATTCCCTACTCAGCTTATGAAATCCTTTGGTGAATTTATAATTGTACCTTTAATGAATTGGCTGCTGCTTACATTTTTGCCATTAAAATTTGTATTAACTTCTTCAAGTAATTCTTTCGTTGCAGCAAACGGTCAGTTTATGCTCTGGAAGAGAGATACTTATTTTAATTTAGGTGGTCATCAAAAAGTTAAAGATAAAGTTGTTGAAGACATGGAACTTGCCAGACTTGTAAAGCAGAATAATTTTAAAGTTGAAACATTGTTAGGTGGTGATTTGGTTTTTTGCCGAATGTATAGTTCTTTCAAACAGGCTTATAATGGATTTGCCAAAAACTTTTATGCTGGGTTTTCAATCAATCCAATATTTTTCATATTAATAATCTTTTTTTTATTCATCGTATTTATTGTTCCTTTTATAATTATAACTCAATCTGTTATTGCCATCATTCCTGTTTTTTTAGTTCTTACTGCCAGATTTTTTGTATCGTTGAGCAGTAAGCAAAACTGGTGGATTAACATTATACTTCACCCTTTACAGATGATATTGATGATCTGGATTGGAATAGTTTCTTCAATAAAATTTAAATCGAATTCGTTGGTATGGAAAGAACGAAAAATTTAGTTAAGTATAAAGAAATACTTTTTCTTTATTTGATTTTTAGTGTTGGTATTTTTGGCCATCTTTTTTATCCATTAAGAGAACTAATGTTGTTCCTCACTCCTGTTACATTGCTTTTAACCGGGACTCTAGTTCTATTTACTTCTTATAAAGGATCAAATAAATTCTTAAAGTGGATAACCCTAACTTATCTATTGACTTTTGCTTTTGAAGTAATTGGTATTAAAACCGGGTTAATTTTTGGAGAATATAAATACGGTGAAACATTGGGTTTAAAACTTTTTGAAGTTCCATTAATTATTGGGTTTAATTGGATTCTTGTAATACTTGGAACAATCTCTGTTGCTCAGTTAATAACCCAAAATGTACTTGCCAACTCATTAATTGCGGCAACATTATCAGTTGTCTTTGATTTAGTACTAGAACCTATAGCAATAAAGTTAGATTACTGGCAATGGTCACAAAATGTTATTCCAATTCAAAATTATATTGCCTGGTTTTTAATTGCATTTATTTCTGCATTACTTTTTTCGATCTTAAAAGTAAAGCTGCAATCAGGTTTGTCTAAACATTATTTGTTAGTTCAGTTTATATTTTTTGTTTCATTATTATTATTCTATAGTTAGGGTTTTTATGGGAATTTTAGTTGCTTTAATAATAATCAGTTTTTGGGCATTACATTTGTTTTATTCTTTAAACTATGTACAAGTTGATTTTATAAATCCGCTGTTCTATTTACATATTTTACTACAAGGATATTTATATACCGGATTATTTATCACGGCTCATGATGCGATGCACGGAACTGTTTCTAAAAACAAATTTATAAATAAAAGTTTTGGATGGATATCAACTATACTTTTTGCAGGTTTATCATACAGCAAATTAATAAAAAATCATTTTAAGCATCATAAAAACCCGGGCGAAGAATCTGATCCAGATTTTTATACAAAATCTCAAAACTTTTTTATTTGGTGGGGTACTTTTCTCTGGCGATACACAACTATTACACAAATAATAATTATGGCAGTTGCTTTTAACATTTTAAAAATTTGGTTTGATGAGTTTTCAATAATTATGTTTTGGGTTGTTCCAGCTTTCCTGGGGACATTTCAGTTGTTTTTCTTTGGAACATATTTACCGCATAAATATCCTCACACAGAAAAAATGCTGCCGCATCGGGCTCGAACCCAAAAACGAAATCACTTGTGGGCAATGTTATCGTGTTACTTTTTTGGATATCATTACGAACATCATGAATCGCCAAGAACACCTTGGTGGAAGTTATATAGAATGAAGAAGGGTTGATGCGGAATTAAGAGTCGATGGTTTCGTTAATGATCTTTGTGAGATCTGATTTCCCGAATGGTTTAACTAAAAACTTTGTTGCTCCAGCCTGATAAAACTCTTTAATTTTATCTTCGATATATTCACTTGATATAACAATAATTGGTCTTTTAAATGGATCGTGTCTCTTTATATCCTTACAAATAAAAATTCCCTGCTGCCAATAATTCTTGTCAACATCAAAAATAAAATGGCTAAATGTGCTATCCTGAACAAACTCAAGCTTGAATTCTCGTATGCTGTAATTAGAAAGAGTAAATGAATTTTTTAAAAATGCTTTAACAAGCTCAAATGTTTCACCAGAGTTATCAATCATAAGAATTTTGTTTGCACCGCGTAACTCTTCTTTATCATTTACTGTTAAAAAAGCTTTTGACTGATTTAAAGGGAGTGTAAATGTAAATGTTGAACCAACACCTTTTATACTATCTACAAGTAGAGAACCGCCTAATTTTTCAACGTATCTTTTAGCTAATGCAAGCCCTAGTCCGTTTCCTTCATAGTTTCTTCCAACATTCAAATCTTCCTGACTAAAAGGCTGGTAAAGATGATCAAGATATTTTGTAGAAATTCCTATACCAGTATCTCGTACTTTACAGATGGCTAATCCCTTTTCCTGCAAAATATTTACTTCAACCTCTACATATCCTTGATGAGTAAATTTAACAGCATTGCTAATAAGACTATTTAATGCATTTTCAACACATTGCACATCAACATCAACATATATTTTTTTGTGCGAAAAATTAGTTTTTATCTCAAGATTTTTTTCGGCTGCTTGTTTATGATGTTCCGGAAGACAATTTTGAATGATACTAATTAAATCTGTAGTTTCAGTATTTAAGTTATAATTGCCGGCTTCAATCTGGGCAAATTCTAGCATTTGTGTTATACTTTTAAACAATCTTTCACTTCCACTGTGAAGATTATCCAGATAAATTTTATCCTCTGCACCAATTTTATCGGCTAAATTTTCTTTTATTAGAGATGAATAGCCCAAAATAATATTTAATGGAGTACGAAGTTCATGTGATAAAACATTTAAGAAGGTATTTTTTAATCTTTCAGATTCATAACTGGCATCTCGTGCTTTCTTGACCTCTTCTTCTGTTAAAAGCATTTCGGTTTGATCTTCGTGATACATAACAATATAAGGCTCATCTTCATCTTTAATAATAAAGATGTTAGTTCTTAATATCGGGATTGCATAATCGCGGGAACGTAATAATGAATCTTCATAATAATCTATAGCAGTATATGTTTTGCCGTTAAGTACTTCCATAATTTTTTCAACGGCATTATTTTCTCTAAGAACGCTATCATTAAATATTGAATACTCAGTTAATTCATCAAGATGATATCCCCATAAAATTGTAAACGCTTCATTGACGTAAACTATTTTTCCGCTTTGTTCCATAACCTGAACAGGAAAGCGGACTTTGTTATACATAAGACTTACATATTTTATAAAATCTGTGGTTACCATACTTATATAATCGGTAATGATATTTTTATTTTAGTTCCTGTTTCTGAATCATACAATTTAATTTCACCGTTATGTCTATCAACAATACTTTTACATAAAAATAATCCATAACTGTTTTTCTTTGGAGTGTAAGATACAAACAAATCTTTTTTGACATCTTCCGGTATTCCAGGACCATTATCTTCTACAATAATATGTACAAATCTATCATCAGATAAAGATTGAATATTTATAGTAACATCTTTTTTAGCATTTACAGAGTTAGTAAACAAATGCACAAGCAAATGTTGTATTTGTTCAGAATCATAATTACAAACCGGAATATTGTTCAGCTGAGTTTTAAATGTTGCAAACTGATATTTCTTCATAGGCGAGATATATTTAATTACAGACTGTATCGTTCTGTTTAAATCACCGCTATCTTTATTCAAATTCATGATTGCAGTTTCCATAAGTACTTGTGCATACTTCTGGATACTTCTAATGCTATCTATCGCAACTTTTGATTTCAGTTTTAATCTATCATACATAAGTGATTCTTTGCCGATCCCTGAATCCTCATTTTCCTTTTTCAGCTTCTCTAACATTCTAAGCAAACTTTCGTTCTCCAGCAAAGCTAAATGAACAAGACCTTGTAAAGACTGTCCAATCTCAGAATCAATTCCTGCTTTTAATGCTTTACGTTCTGCCTGTATTAGCTGACTATTTGCTTCCTGCAATGCTGAGTTAGCAGTAATTTGGTTTTGATATAATTGTGCATTTCGAATTGCTGCTGCTGCTGCACCAGCTAATATTTCAAAAGTGCTAGTAGTTTCCTTTTCTTTTATTTTATGAAGATGTTTACTGTCTACGTAAATTACACCTATTTTATTTCCATCTGTAATTAGAGGTGAACAAAGAATTGTTTGAAGATCCAAACGAAGTATACTCTTGCTTGATTCTAATGTAACATCACTTTGGGCCCCTTCGATAAATCTGGATTGCCCGTTATAAAAAACATCTTCAACAACAGAGTTACTTATCTGAAAAAGACTTTCAGGAAGTTCTTTCCCATTTGAATCCAAGCCGAGCTTAAATTCAAGTTTGCCGTTGTGACTTTTTAAAACAATAAAACCGCGTTCAGAATTTGTTAAACGGATTGCATTTTTTAAAACAAGTTCAAGAACATCATCAAGTATTAGTGAGCGGTTTATACTGTTTAAGATATTTAAAATTACTTCAAGATTTTTGGCCTTTTCTGAAGTAATCTCAGTATCCAAACTGGTTTTAATTCCGCTATCAATATTTTTTTTAAATTCTGAAAATTTCATTTAACTTTTTATTGTTCTCAAATAATAAATAAACCTTAATATGTGCGCAATAATTATACCGCTTTATTGGTTAAATATAAACGAATAAAGTTTACAATGAGGTAAATAATACTTATAAATGGGACTAATCTTTAAGAAGTTTCCAGGAAATAAACCATTCTGTGTCATTTCCACTTCTCCACCAGGCTTTCGCAAATCCGGTCGAAATTGTTGATTCAAGATTATACCAATGCTCAAACATTACATTAATCTGCGCCCCAAAATTAATTATTTTATCAATTTCAGGTGAATCGGAGATTAAACTCTGGGAAAAAATAGACAAGTTAATGTTCTTAAAATCAATGCTGCTAAAAGACAAATTTGGTATTCGGATAGGCGGCAATGAATTTTCAATCATTACTTTTAAGAATTTATCAGAAGAAATACTATAAATAGGAACACCGGGGAAGCGAAACATTTTTTCAAATTGTTTTACAGGTTCATTCTCAATTTCTCTATTTCCAAAACCGCCAAAGAAAAACATAGTTTCCGGAACATTTTCATTTACTATATGATAACCAGTTGCCGCTTTAATGTGGAGGACATTATGTGAAGCCAGAAAGATAAAATATTTATCCCACTCACCCATTAACTGTCCGGAAAATTGCGGATCATCAGGATTTGAACCATACCCAAGCACCGAAAATTTAAATAGATCACCTGATTCCCAATCAATACTGCCAATTGTTTTTCTAAGATCTCGTATTTCAAGTTCTGACTTCAGAATAGCAAAATCAGGCTGCCTTACTTCTGTAGTGTTATCATTAATAAATTTTATACCACGGTAGATAGCAAGCTCTGTGCTTTGTTTAACTTTAAGAGGATTATCAAATATCCAATAATGATTGTATCCAACAGAATATCTTCCTCCAAGCATTCCTCTTTTTCTTTTATTAAACAGATCAAAAAAATCAGGAGCGTTTTGTTCAATTCCTAAAATAAATTTTTGTTCGTAACTATACTTCAAACGTAAATGGAATTTTATATCATTAGTAGTTTCTTTGAATGGTGAAATCCCTGCTTCAATGATAAGATCATGATTAAGTAATGGGTCATTAATCTGGGTAAACACACCAAGTACAACGCGTGACTGAAATCCGGATACAGTTGGAATAAATGTTTTAACTGAAAGATCACTTAACGATGTATAGGATTTTTCTTCGCTAAATAGATTTTTATCAATCACTTCATTAGCGGGTCTAAGATTCAAATCATATAGTTCAGGTGATTTATCTAATATCTTTTGTCCATAATAATTTATTGCAGGCAATTTATCTGCTTTTTTTATTTTGAACTTTACAGGAATAAATCCATCAAGATTAAATTCCATTGCAATCATTGAATCCGCAGAAACCTGTACAGGTTTAAAAAATCCTTTTACTGTATTAGTTATTGGAATAATTTCTGCGGTCTGCAAGTCGTATCTGTAAATGTTTGAAACCCCATTTGTATAAGCATTCCAGTACAAATATTTCCCATCTGAAGACCAGGATGGATTTTCAGGTGATCCGCTTGAGGAAATAGTTTTGAATTGAAATGAATTTCCTTTTTCCAATCCGGTTATATCTGAAATTATTATTGATTGCTGTCCACTTGATCTATGCAATACGGATGCAAGAAGATTCCCTTTTCTATTGATGGATAAATCTGAAAATTCATCACCGACATCAAACACAGAAAGCGATTGAAATTCTGTATATGGATACTTTGATTTAACTAAAATCGCCTTTCCACTCAAATGTTGAATTCCCCAAAGATCATGTGTCGATATAGAAACTGTCAATTGTCCGATTCTAGAATCTTTAAAAAGTAATTTTTCCTTATTACTATTTAAATCATATTCCCAAACATCTCTGTAGAGTTGATTATTATTAGTTGTATAAAATAGTTTGTTATATGTTTCATCATAAGCTACAGATGCTACTTGAACAAGGCTTGGTGTTTGAAGAGTTGTAATATGATTTGATTCTTTTGAATCCAGGTTAAAACTCCGGATTTCAGCTAACTCACCTTTGCGGTGATTTCCAAAGATTAACGAATTATATTTTGAATTATAAGTTATATGAGTAACCCAACCAAATGCTTTGTTAGATAGTTTTTGAAAATCCGTAACCGGGTATTTTTTAATGAGTGAAATATTTGAATTTTGGAATTCCATTTCATCCAAAATAAAATTTTTCCATGCATCCTTAAAATCCAGCTCATAAATTTTTTCAAACTTTGATTCTAATCCTGGATAAAATTCATTAGCTTTAAGGGAAAACCAATCGTACAATTTTTGCGTTCCATATTTATTTGCAAGATGTGCAATAAATCTTGTACCATATAGGTAAAGAATATTTTCCAGCAATATACTTTTGTGTGAAGTTACATTTTCAATTTCAGAAACACCTGGAAATTCTTTTTTATCATTTACCAAAGTTCTGAAATACATCTCATCAAAACTTCCAAGAATTCTTCCATAACCACCACTAAACCATGTTTCAATAAAAACAGCAATTGCTTCCTGATACCATCTTGGAGTGTATCTGTTATGATTAGTAAATAGACTGTAAAAAGCTGTAAGTGGTTGGTTTTTATCTGGGTTCACTTTTCCGATGACACTTCTTACCGAAGATTCAAAATCTGAAGCCATATCGTTAACAACTATGTGAACAAGTTCATGACTTAGCAGCCATTGAAATCTTTCAGAATATGGAACCATTTCATAACCTGGTTCCAGAGGTTCAATTTCAATTCTAATATAATTTTCTGGTATTGTAGTGGTTGCACCGAATCCATAATCACTAACATCGTAAGTGTTAATAATAATTTTATCATCTGGTTGGTAGTCAAAAAGTTTTTGTAACTGTGCCAGAGAATTTTCTGCAGATGAGAGTAAATGATTTACAAGATGTGAGTGTGAATCACGATATATAATTTTAAAATGTTCACTTTCCCTTGTATACCAATCCCCAAAATCTCGTTTACTAATTCTAATGATTATTTCATTTTCATCTATCCCTTTATATACCTCAGTGATTGTCTCTTTTTCATTAAGAATAAATTTGCATTCCAGAAATTGCAATTCACCGGTAATCTCAAGTCTATCTATGATATCTGTTGATTTAAGAAATAGTATTGAATCTTTTGATATTGTAGTGTTCCATAATACTAAATGCAAGTTTTGGGATCGATAATAATTATAAAAATTATCTACCTGACCAATAGTTTTTATCTTTAATAAAACATTTTCTGAACCATACTCGATTGTAATATTTGAAACTTTTGCACTTTCGCTAAGTTTCAAGTCTGTTAACATTTTTGATTTTTCAACAATCTTTACTCTATTTGGAGCCAAGGATACTAACTCCTTATGCCAGAATTGATTTATTAATTCAATAATTGAAGATAATGATATATAAATCTTAGAACCCTTAGCATAAGTAGGACTAGATAATTGAACTGTTTTGACTGAATTATCCTGTAAATCTATTATAGAGACAAAATGATTATTTGAGTTGATTTGAAGTGCATAGTTTTGAAATAATATTTTAGCAGTTAATGCTTTACTTTCTTCAAAAATGGAAAGTGGTAACGCTTTTATTAGATCAAAAAGTGAAACATAAATAACGCCGGCTTGATTTTCTGCATCAATCAAATCATAACTGGTCTCATGAATTAGAGCTATTTTTGTTGCTTCCTGTGGATAAATGATTAAATGGAAGGTAAATAAAATAACTACACTAAAAATAAGTTTCATGAGAATTTATAAGCAAAGATTTACTAATGATATTTTTATTGACAGCATAATTTAAAAAAAAAGCCTTCAAATAATTGAAGGCTTAAAATAATAATTTAGCTCAGAGATTTATCTTGTCCAAGCGTATCTTCCGCCTAATTCCTCAAGCTGAGAGTTTGATCTTGT
>CALLZX010000156.1 GCA_937858935.1 uncultured Ignavibacteriales bacterium
AGTGAATCCAGAAACAGAGCATTTTTAAATGCAATACCCGATCTTATTTTTATTCTTAGTCAGGATGGTATTTTTATTGATTATAAGAGTGAACGTGAGGAAGAATTATTGCTTGCACCGCAAAATTTTATTGGAAAGCATTTAAGAGATGTTCTTCCTGAAAAACTTGCCTTACTTACATTAGAAAAAATTGGATTATTATTTGCAACAGGCGAAGTTCAGGTTTATAACTATTCAGTGCAGCAAAATGGACAGACGAAACATTATGAGAATAGACTTGTTCTTTCAGGAGATAACCAGATTCTCTCAATAGTCAGAGATATTACAAATGCTAAAGAATCTGAAGTGCAAATAAAACGGCTTTCACATGCAATCGAACAAAGTAAAGCAACAATTATTATCACCAGTGTTACAGGCAATATTGAGTATTTCAATCCAATGCTTACTGAAATTACTGGTTATACTTTTGAGGAATTGAAAGGACAGAGTATCAGTATTCTTGGTTCAGGTAATGGAAACGATAGAACTGAACAGGAGATGTGGAATACTATTAGTAATGGTAAAGACTGGAGCGGAGAATTTTTAAACAAAAAGAAAAATGGTGAATTATACTGGTCGTCTGCTGTTGTATCCCCAATTAAAAATAACAAGGATGAAATTGTAAACTTTATTGCAATACAGGAAGACATCACACATCAGAAACAACTGACTAAAGAACTAATTGAAGCAAAAGAAAAAGCTGAAGAGATGAATAAAGTTAAATCTTATTTCTTTGCTAATATGAGTCACGAATTGCGTACACCTTTTGTTGGAATCTTAGGATTCTCAGAAATGTTAGCTGAAGCAATACCAGATCCTGAACTAAAAAATTATGCAGAGCAAATTTTAAAATCATCTAAACGTCTAACAGATACATTAAATAAAATATTAAATATTACTCGTTTAGAGTTCGATAAATACGAACCGGACACTACTGATGTTAATGTAAATGCAGTTCTTGAAGAACTGACGTCCCTATACTTGCAAACGTCTAAAAATAATAATACAACTATTAAAACCAATCTGCTTTTTGATAATGTGTTAATAAAATCAGATAAAAAACTTATTGAAGAAATATTTACTAACCTTATCAGCAATGCTGTAAAATATACTCTAAATGGAAGTATTGAAATTACTTCACGCAATGTTGTATCGGATAATAAAAATATTTTAGAAATAATCGTTGCAGATACTGGCATGGGTATTTCAGAGAACATGCAGGATATAATTTGGCAGGAGTTTAGACAAGCCAGCGAAGGTTATAGCCGCTCTTTCGAAGGAACAGGTCTTGGACTTACTATCACAAAAAAATATGTTGAGATATTAGGCGGAAAGATTTCCCTAAAAAGTAAATTAGGAGAAGGTTCAACCTTTAAGGTACAAATACCTTTTACCTTTTCGGATGTTAAACCCAAAGTTGATAGTAATACGGTAAAAAAATTACCCGAAGTTATACTAGAAAACGATGTAAGAAAACCAAGATTACTTTATGTTGAAGATGATGCCATTTCGTTAAACTACATTACAATTGTTCTTAAATCAAAGTATGAGATAAGCACTGCTTTCAGTGCAAAGATTGCTTTAGAACTGGTGAACACTAATCAGTATGATGCACTAATGCTCGACATAAATCTTGGTCGGGGTATGGATGGACTTGAACTAATGCTGAAAATCAGACAAATGGAAAACTACAAGGATATTCCGATTGTGGCTGTTACTGCCTATGCTGCTGATTCAGATAAAGCTGAATTCCTGGCTAAAGGGTTTAATGAATATTTATCAAAACCTTTTACCGCTTCTGAGTTAACAGATACACTAAAAAAAATTTTCGAATAAATAGATATAATATCGTTACTAAATCTCTTAACTCTAATAATACTTGGAGTTAAGAGCAATCTTTTTGATGACCTCCCTAAAGAAATTTCATCTTTATACGATTATAACCCAATGAATTGTCTGGCATATTAATATTTGTGATTAGTTAAATAATAAATGACACAAAGCAGATGTCTTCATTTACTAAGATAAGTCTGTAAAAAATTCCGGATTCGTTTCTAATATTTGTAAATACAGCGAGTTAAAGATGAAATCAAAAATAATATTCACAATCTTAGTTTTAATAGGATTATCGGTCGTAACATCAGGACAAGTAAGTGGAATTTCTGGCAGTAAACTTAGCGTACCACGCGCAGAGATTTTAGAACAAGGTAGTTTTGAATTTGAACCAGCGTTTATAGTAGCCCATTCCTCAAAGTGTTTTAATGAAAGCGGAGATCCCTGTTCAATAAATGGGGAAGAGGTTGCTTCGGCATTAGGATTTAGAGTGACTTTTGGAATAACCGAAAATTTTGAGATCGGCTCTGTAATTCCTAGCAATATCGAAAACGTTGGTATAGGTGCAAAACTTAATTATCTAAATTCAGATTTCTTTAAAACATCTTTAATTGGTGGATTTGGCCTACCCGCGGGTAATTCTTTTCTTTCGGATTCAGTTCATGATGATAATCATTACTCAGCTAGTATCGGAAATGTATTTTCATTCTTTTTTAGCGAAGAATCTTCAGCTGATATTATGATTAGTTATACCGGTATTATAGGGGAACATCCATTTAACCATGTATTAAGTTTTCAAAGCGGGTATGGTTATTACTTAAGTGAACAATTTCAAATGATAGCTGAGATCAGTGGATTTACTTCTATTTCAAATAGTCTTTATTCTGGAAAATTATCTGTCGCACCAGGATTTTCTTATAACGTTACCAATAGTCTAGGTCTTGCAGCGGGATTTCAATATGATATTCTAGGTAAAAACGAGTTACAGTCACTAAGTTATTTTGCAGCATTTACAATTTTGTTTAATTAATATTTAGGGGACCCTTTATGAAACTCATATCAGCAAACAAATCTATATCAAGAAGAATTTCACTTTCAGTAGCAATTGGTATTACCTCTCTACTTAGTATTGGTTTAGTTGTGTTTTTAATTTATTCTGAACAAGCTAAACTCAAAACCTCCAGCGACACAATTCACGAATTAAACCAGTCAATGAGAGAATCAATCATATTCTCAATGTCGCAAGGCGTAACAGACGTTATGCCGTTTATTGAAAGAATGAAAGCAATTAAGAACATTAAAGAGCTGCGTATTATCCCTACAGAATCTATTGATAGTGAACAGGCCAGTACAATGGATCAGCAGGAAAAATCAGTTGCAAAATCTAAAGAAGAAGTTAATGTTGAAGAAGACTTTATGAATATGGAAGTCTTCAGATCTGTTAGTCCGATCCTTGCAGATGCATCCTGTCTCGATTGTCATGATGGAAAGGAAGGAGATGTTTTTGCAGTTATGAGTATCAGATATTCTATGCAAGAAACACACACTGCAATTGTAAACGAGCGTATTAGCGGTGCTTTGATAATAATATTCTTGGTAGTATTTGTCTGGTCATTAATAGTTTTCTTGATTAAGAAGAACATATTAAACGATTTGTTCAAATTTATATCCGCTATTAAAGATTTTTCTTATGGAAATTTGAATACTGAAATTAATTGTGTGCGTAAAGATGAATTTGGCGAAATGGCTTTTTCTCTGCAGTCTTTAAAAAATAGTTTAACAAATCAAGCTAGTACAGTTAATGAATTTGCAAAAGGAAATTTTGATGCTGAAGTAAAAATTTTATCAGATGATGATGTTCTTGGAAAATCAATACAACAGATTAAAGAATCATTAACATTACTTTCAGGTGATGCAAAGTTGCTTTCAATCGCAGCAGAAGCAGGTAGCCTTTCAGAAAGAGCAGATACAACAAAACATCATGGAATATTTAAAAAAATTATTACTGGATTTAATTCAACATTTGATCATTTGACTGCACCTATTAAAGTTGGTTCTGAAATTCTTTCTAAATATGCTAAAGGTGATCTAACCGATAGAGTAGTTAACGATTATAAAGGTGAGCATAAGCAATTAAAGAATGACATTAATAATCTGGGTGATTCACTTGCAAATTTAATTGGCAGCATTACTGAGGCTGTTCAAGCCACAGCAAGTGCAGCAAACCAAATAAGTTCAAGTACAGAAGAAATGGCAGCAGGTGCACAGGAACAGAGTTCACAGGCAACAGAAGTTGCGGGTGCAGTAGAAGAGATGACAAAAACGATTTACGAGACCACAAAGAACACAGGCCAGGCCACCGAAGCAAGTAAGAATGCAGGTAAGTCAGCCAAAGAAGGCGGCCACGTAGTAGAAGAAACCATACACGGAATGAACCGCATAGCAGAAGTAGTAAAACAAAGTGCAGCCACAGTTCAGGAACTTGGTAAAAGCAGTGATCAGATCGGTGAGATAGTACAAGTAATCGATGACATTGCAGATCAGACTAACCTGTTAGCATTAAATGCAGCAATAGAAGCAGCGCGTGCCGGTGAACAGGGAAGAGGCTTTGCAGTAGTAGCAGATGAAGTAAGAAAACTAGCAGAGAGAACAACTAAGGCGACCAAAGAAATCGCAACGATGATAAAGCAGATACAAAAGGATACAAGCGGCGCGGTAGAATCAATGCAGCAGGGAACAGTAGAAGTAGAAGCAGGAAAACTGTTGGCAGAAAAAGCAGGTACATCATTACGAGAAATCATACACGGAGCAGAACAGGTAGTAGATATAGTAACTCAGGTAGCCGCCGCAAGTGAAGAACAATCAAGTGCAGCAGAGCAGATAAGTAAGAACATAGAATCGATAAGCAGTGTAACACAACAGAGTGCAAGCGGCATACAACAGATAGCTCACGCATCAGAAGACCTTAACAGATTAACATTAAACTTACAGGAATTGGTAGCAAGATTTAAGGTAGATGAAAG
>CALLZX010000157.1 GCA_937858935.1 uncultured Ignavibacteriales bacterium
AGGTGAACGCGATAATACTCTTATCAGTTTATGCGGATCATTAATAAACACCGGTGTTAATAAGAATGACGCTATTCAGATACTCAAAGGTTGGAATCAACAGAACAATCCTCCACTTAGTGAAGATGAGTTACTTAAAACAATTAACTCCGCATATGGTAGATACAGGAAAGGCTTTGTAGAAAAAGAAAACTGTTATTATAAAGTGGAAAAAGGATTGGTCAAGATTACTTCATTTATTATTAAGCCCAAAGAGCTATTAATACTGCAAGGTAAGGATTGTCTTGTTTCTGATATTCATACTTCACTTAACTCAGGATATAAAGATGTGCTTTTAGAAAATACAGACTGGCACACCAAGCAGAAGTTTCTGAAAGCTTTGGGTCATACTGATTGTGTATTCTTAGGTTCAGACAGAGATCTGCAGCTTCTTTGTGATTATATCAACCATAAAATTGAAGTAAAGAAAACAGGTACAAAAATTATCGGATTATTTAACGACAATACCTGGGTAGTAAAGGATTTAAATATCACTAAAGCCGGTGTTGAAAAAGATATTAAGATTGTTCCTTATGATAAAGGTCAGGAAGCTTTCTATAACAAAATTGTTTATGGGAATGAAAGTGATGTAAAAGGATTTTATGACAATGTTCTTAGCATCAATCAACCAGAGATCATCATTCCCTGGATTTCCTGGATATTTGCTTCACCACTTAAACCGGTATTAAAGAAAAATGGAAATGGTTTTCCGTTAATCTTTGTGCACGGTTCGCAGGGCGGAGGAAAAACAAGCACTTCCAAAGTACTTATGCGATTATGTGGTTATAATATATCAGATCCATTCTCCTGTACTATGAGAATATTCCCGATGTTAAAGTTGTTGTCTTCTACTAATGCAGTTCCTGTATTCTTGGATGAGTTCAAAAAATCGGATATGCGTGAAGATCAGATTGAAAATCTACTCCGCTTTATGAGAAAAGCATATATGGGAGAAGTTGAATCAAAAGGAAGAGCAGATCAGACAACTGAAGATTATTATATCTCAGCACCACTTTGTGTTATGGGTGAATGGAATATCAGTCAGCCTGCACTAATGGAAAGAATGCTGCTCGTTAGGTTTGATGGATCAGTTAAGAAAAACAAATCAATGCAGGAAGCATTTGAACGATTAAAGAATCTTCCACTTGAAGGATTTATGCAAAAGTATATTGAGTTCTGTTTGAGCCAGGATGTTGATTTACTTATGGATGAAGCTAAAGAAATTGTAGATAAAACATTCGGTAACATAAAAATTGCTCCACGTATTAAATACAATTTAAGTGTTATGATATTTGGATTTAGATTGTTTGAGAGTTATGCAAAACATAACAACATCACGTTACCAGTGTTTGATTATAGCTTGATCTTAAAAAAACAACTAAAAGAATTCACTGGCTCAGAAAATGGATTTGTGAGATCCGCTCTTGATCAGTTCATTGAAGAGTTAGCTGTTATGGTTGCGATCAATGGAGTTAACCTGGATAATTATTGGACCCGTGCTACTGTTGGTAATCGTGAAGTTATTGCAATAAGATTT
>CALLZX010000158.1 GCA_937858935.1 uncultured Ignavibacteriales bacterium
ATCGCATTTTTATTTTGATTTTCCTGCCGCCAGATACTTGAGATTGTTCTTAATGTTGCAAGCAAAGTTGATGGACTTACAATTACAATATTCTGCTCAAACGCATCTGTAAAAATTGATGGATCGGATTGAACAGCAATTGCAAAAGCCGGTTCGATAGGCATAAACATTAAAACAAAATCTAAACTTTCAAGCTGATAAAGATTTTGATAATTCTTTCCGCTTAAGTTTTTTATGTGAGAACGAATTGAATTTATATGTTCTCTTAAACCAAGCTGTTTTTGATGTTCATCTTCTTCGGAAACAAATTTTTCATATCCAACAAGTGATACTTTAGAATCAATCACTATGCTTTTATTTTCCGGAAGATTAATGATCACATCGGGCTGAAATCTTTTACCTGATTCTGTTGTTAGACTCTCCTGAACAACATATTCTCTTCCTTTAACGAGCCCTGATTTTTCAAGAATGCTTTCAAGTATAAACTCACCCCAATTACCTTGCGTTTTGCTTTGTCCTTTTAACGCAGTTGTTAAATTCTTTGCTTCCTGGGTTATTTGCTGATTCATTTCTTTCAGCATCTGAAGCTGTTCTTTCAGCGAGGCGTGACCTTTTATGCTTTCTTTGTTTGTTTCTTCAACTTTCTTTTCAAAATCAGAAATTTTTTCTTTTAATGGATTTAATATCTCACTTAGTTTTTCTTTGTTCTGTTCAGAAAATTTATTTCCTTTTTCCTCAAAGATTTTATTTGCAAGATTTTCAAATTCCTTTGTAAATTTTTCCTGAAGTTTTTCTATCTCAGATTTCTGTTCACTTAATTTGTTTTGAAGATTAGCATAATCAGATTTTAGAGATGCATTTTCTGAATTTAACTTTTCAGATTTTTCTCTTTCGGTTTTCAATTCTGTCTGAAGAGAAAGTTTATCTTCTTCAAGAAGCTTGATGTGCTTACTTAAACTTCCCGCATCAACTTTTAATGTGTTGATTTGATCATTGAGTTTGTTGACTTCATCAATTGACACTGTTTTCTTAATCTTCAAAAAGAAGAAAGCAATTACAAATCCAATTACCAAACCAATTATTAAATAAATTATTTCCATTTTAATCCCTTTAGAAAATTTCACGCAAAGACGCTAAGTCGCAAAGATTTATAAATTATTTACAATTCTTTTTATGCCATCTTTAATTAATGCTTCATTAAAATTTACAAGTAACCCCAACTTAAATCCAGTTAACCGTAGATATGTTAATAATTGTTTTGAATGAACTGGAGCAATAGCCTCAATCGATTTTAATTCTATAATTACTTTATTTTCTACTATTAAATCAGCTCTAAATCCTAATTCCATTTTAATACTATCATATACAACGGGAATACCCTTTTGTCTTTCAACATTCAATCCCCTTTTGATTATTTCATAAGACAAAACCTCTTCATAAACAGATTCCAATAAACCTGGACCTAATTCAGTATGAACTTTATAGCAACAATCAACCAAGATTTTAGAAATTTCATTTTCATTCATATT